>DATLGP010000227.1:0-8310 GCA_035540395.1 Actinomycetota bacterium | reverse complement strand
CACTCCGCCGGCCGCCCAACCAACACCGACGGCCGCCAACACCCCTACCGATGACCCAGGCGACGAGGATGACCCCGACCAAGGCGTAGTAGGGGATGATCTCGTTCCGACGGACCTGTCTGGACTGGGCGAGGATTGACGAATAGGAATCCACTGACTTACCACCAACCTTACTGCGGCGGAGTTCGCCGCTTTAGCCGACCTGGTTGCACCCGCTGTTCGCCGCTTGGTTGATTGGACCGAGCCTTAAAAACCGTTCTTAGCCTTCCTTGCATCGGCGACCAACCGGCGGCTGAATCCGGCGGCACCCCGACCCCCTCGTTTGAGCCGCCGGGGGGCGGGGTATCCAATGCTTACCGTGATCCCACTCGAATCCTGCGCGCCGTACTCTTGCCCCCGACCGGGCCGGGTTCAATGAGCGTTGCCAACGAGCGTCCTCCGTCGGAGCCCCTCGCCTACCACGACGGCTACCCTCCCCTCGAACATCTCGGGCTGATAGGAGACGGAACGACCGCCGCCCTGGTAGCCCGCGACGGCGCCGTCGTCTGGCTCTGTGCCCCCCGGTTCGACTCCGACGCCCTGTTCTGCTCCCTGTTGGACCACCGGCACGGCGGGTTCTTCAAGGTGTCTCCCGCCGGCGCCCGGGCCTCCTCTCAGTGGTACGAGACCGACACCGGCGTGCTCCACACCGAGATCGAGGGCCCGACCGGCACGGTCCGGATCACCGACTGCCTGACCCTGCGCGCCGGCGCCGATCTGGCCGAGGATGCACCGGCGGGCCGCAGCGAGCTGCTGCGCCACATCACGGTGGTAGAGGGTACGGTCGACATGCTGGTGGAAGTGGAGCCCCGGGGCGGTGCTACCTGCGAGCGTCGCGGCGGGGGGCTGTGGATCGTCGCCGAGCGCCGGCCGGAGCTCGACCTTCAGCTCGCGTCCACCATGACCCTGGAGGGTTTGCGCAGCTCGGTACGGATGGAGGAGGGCGAGGAGGCAGAACTGCTGCTGCGCTGGACCGGCGCCAGCCACCGCCACCTGATGCCGGGCTCGAAAGACCTTCTGGCGGCCACGGTCGACTGCTGGAAGCGCTGGATCCGCTGCCTGGAGTACGACGGGCCGCAGGAACAGATGGTCCGGCGGTCGATCATCACCCTGAAGATGCTCGACTACAACGAGACCGGCGCCATGGTGGCCGCCCCGACGTCCTCGCTTCCCGAGGAGATAGGTGGAGTCCGCAATTGGGATTATCGGTACGCCTGGGTGCGCGACGCCGCCTTCTCGGTCTACGCCCTGCGCCGGGCCGGGCTGGTGCCTGAAGCCTGGGGATTCCTCGGCTGGGTCCTGGATGCGATGGCTCGCGACGGGCAGGCGATGGTGCTCTACGACCTGGATGGCAAGCAGCCGGAGGAGGAATGGGAGGATCCTGAGCTCGAGGGATACCGCCAGTCTGCCCCGGTCCGGTGGGGAAACAAGGCCGCCAGCCAGCGTCAGCACGACGCCTACGGCGAGATCATGGACTGCGCCTACCAGTGGGGCGTCGAAGGCGGCCCGATGGATCCCGCCCTGTGGGACCAGCTGCGCGACCTGGCGGAGAAGGCAAGGCGGGACTGGAACGAGCCGGATCACGGGATCTGGGAGATCCGCAGCCCGGGCCGTGTGTTCACCTACTCGGCAGCGATGTGCCAGGTGGCGCTTGACCGAGCCGCCCGGCTGGCGGAGCGCCTGGACCTGCCCGGCGACATCGAGGGATGGAAGGCGGAAGCCGAAAAAGTCCGCAAGGCCATCCTGGAGCGGTCCTGGGACCCCGAGCAGAACTCGCTGACCGAGCACCTGGGCGAGGGCGGTCTGGACGCCAGCCTGCTGGCGCTGCCGCTGAGGGGAGTGATTTCCGCCCGCGACCCGAAAATGGTCGCCACCGTCGAAGCGATCCAGAAGACGCTCGGCGTGGGCGAGGGCCTTCTGCACCGCTACCTTCCCAGCAAGTCGGACGACGGCCTGCCCGGCGAAGAGGGGGCATTTTTGCTTTGCAGCTTCTGGCTGGTCGACAACCTGGCTTACCAGGGCAGGCTGGACGAGGCACGCGAACTCTACGACTCCCTGTGCGCGCGGGCCGGGCCTACCGGCCTGCTGCCCGAGGAGATCGACCCGGAAACCGGCGCCTTCCTGGGAAACTTTCCTCAGGCATTCAGCCACGTCGGAGTGATCTCCAGCGGACTGAACCTGGCGAAGCTCACCGAATAATGGTTCCGGCCGAGCGCCTGATGATCCTGGGCGCAGGCGGCGACCTGACCAGCCGCTACCTGCTGCCCGCGGTGGCCCAGCTGGCCGAAGGGCGATGCCTGCCGCCGAAGCTGAAGATAGTGGGGGTCGACCGCCAGGACTGGGACACCGAGCAGTTCCGCCGGCACGTGGAGGAGGCGCTGGCCCTCCACGCCTCGCACCTGGCGCCGGAGTCGCGGACCGAGGTGGTGGAGCGCATCAGCTACGTGGCCGGCGACGTAACCGACCCCGATGTGGTCTCCCGTGCGTTCCATGGGACAACCGCGCCGGTGCTCGCCTACATGGCACTCCCGCCGGCCGTCTTCCCGCCGGCCGTGAGCGCCCTGTCCGGCGCCGGACTGCCCGAGAGAAGCCGGGTGGTCGTCGAGAAACCGTTCGGAACCGACCTACGCTCCGCCCAGGCCCTCAACCGCCTGCTCCACGAGCACTTCCAGGAGGAGAGCATCTTCCGAATGGACCATTTCCTCGGCAAGCAGACCGTTCAGAACATCCTTGGAGTCCGCTTCGCCAACCGGATCTTCGAGCCGGCCTGGAGCCGCCGGCACATCGAGCGGGTCGAGATCATCTGGGACGAAACCGTTGCCCTTGAGGGCCGGGCCGGCTACTACGACCACGCCGGCGCCCTGGTCGACATGGTGCAGAACCACCTGCTTCAGCTTCTTTGCTTCATTGCCATGGAACGACCCGCCCGCCTGACCGAGCGGGAGTTGCGCAACGCGAAGGTTGACCTGATGCGATGCGTGAGACGGCTTTCTCCGGCCGAGGTCGGCACCTGGACCAGGCGCGCCCGCTACCGCGCCGGCCGCGTGAGCGAAAAGGACGTGCCGGACTACGTGAACGAGCCGGGAGTGGACCCGGGCAACTGCACGGAGACGTTCGCCGCCGTGACGATGTTCGTCGAGAACGAACGATGGGACGGCATTCCTTTCGTACTGAGAACCGGCAAGGCCATCGCCGCCGACCGCCGGGAGATACGCGTGATCTGCCGTCCTTCGTCCCAGCTGGTGTTCGACGACGGCGAGGAGCCCCCCGCGAACCGGCTGGTGCTTCAGATGGACCCGGACCGCATGGTCCTGGACCTTGCCTTGAACGGGCGGGGCGACCCGTTCGACCTCGAGCGGGAGCAGCTAGATCTCGAGCTCAGCCCGCAGGACCTCTCACCCTATGCCCGCCTGTTGCTGGATGCCTTTGAAGGCGACCCCACGATGTCGATCCGAGGAGACGAGGCGGAGGAGTCCTGGCGGGTGGTCGAGCCGATTCTACGGGCCTGGCAGGACGGGGCGGCGCCGATGGAGGAGTACCCGGCGGGGTCCACGCCCTGAAAAAGCCGGCTATCGGGTCTTGGTCCCCAAAACGTAGCTGAAGGTCTCGGTGAACCGCAGGGTGTCGGTCCCTTGGTCCCGCGCCCGCATCTCGTCCAGTCCGGCGGTCAGCTGCTCTTCGGGCAGGCTGGTGAGGATGGACATGTACCGGCGCTCGACCATCCGGTGGTAGTGGCCGGTGGGAACCTCGTGGTGATAGGCGAGCTCGTCGCGGCGCGGCTCGAAGCCGGCGCTGTCGAGGATCCGAATCAGCTCATCGGGGTCGGCGAAGCTGTTGCGGGCATTGTCGAGTGCGGCATCGAACAACGGATACTGCACCTGGTGCGGGTCGACATGCACCAGCAGCACCCTCCCCCCGGGATCCAGCCGGTCGTACAGGTTGCCGATCAACTCGGACTTATTGCCCACGTGGTGGATTGCTTCCTTCATCAGCACCTTGGAGCAACCGGGCGCGCCGGCCGAAAACTCCACCGCTTCGGCCGCCACCGGGACGATGGGAGCGTCCTCGGGGATCCTGGCGAGCATCTCGGGGAACGGATCCACCACGGTGACCGGATTGGTCAACTCCACCCGCTCCAACAGGGCCAGCGAATACATGCCGGTTCCCCCACCGATGTCCACCAGCGTGTCGTCGGGCTGCAGATCGAGCATGTCCACGATCTTGTCGGCCATTTTGCCGACGAAGTCGGGCGACCAGTAGAGGAACTCGTCGTAGCTGTCGGCAAGGTCCTCGTAGTGCTTTTTGATGGTCGCCGGGTCTACCCCGCCGGAAGTGGAACTCCGACGCGGCGGCTCGGGCCCTTTCGGCGTTCGGCCGCTCTGATAACTCATAGACGCGGTTTCAGCCTAACAGAGGGTTGTCCATCCACCCAATCCGCGGGGCCGGTCTAAAGCGCGGCAAAGGATAGAATTTCTCCATGATCGACACCCAGACCGGCATGGTCCGCATCCTTCAGGCAACCCTCGACGCAGAGGCCCAGGGTCCCGGCGACATGACCGCCCGAGTCCGCACGGCAATGAACGACACCCCGGCCGAGCAGTTCACCGAGCTGGTGATGCTGCTGAAGTCCAGCCGGTGCCTGAACGTGGCCGCCGAGCGCACCGAATCCGGGGAGCCGGTGATCACCGCAATCAAAGGGATCACCACCCGGGGCCTTCGGGAGCTCCAAAAGGCCTCCCAGGGGGCCACGGCGGTGCATTCGTGCCCCACCGACGGCGACGAGGGCCGGCTGGGCTTCGACGCCCGCTGATCCAAGCCACCCCCCCACGCGCAGCGATCCGCTTTCTGCGTCGCCCCTTCCGTGACGAAGCGTGGGGCGGCCTTTCCCCTACCGGCGGGTTTGTATAGTTGAGCAGCCGGCATCACCCTGCGGGCGTGGCGGAATGGCAGACGCGCAGGATTTAGGATCCTGTGGGCATAGCCCGTGGAGGTTCAAGTCCTCTCGCCCGCACTACCGGCCGGCCGGGGAGCGGCGGCTAGAGCGCGCCGGAGCTTTTCATTCGTTCCGCCAGCTGCCGTAGCGCCTCGCCCCGGTGGCTGATGCCGTGCTTGAACTCCAGCGGCAGCTCGCCGAAGGTCTGATCCTGGCCCTGCGGGATGAACCAGGGGTCGTACCCGAAGCCGTTGGTGCCCCTGGGTTCGCGGGCTATCCGTCCCTCGCAGGTCCCCTCGCCCACCAGGTGCGTACCGTCGGGCATCACCAGCACCGCCAGGCATCGGTAGCGGGCGGTGCGCTGCTCGGGGGGAACGTCCCTCAGCAGTTCGGCCATCCTCTGGTTGTTTTGCTCGTCGTTGGCCTCGGCGCCGGCGAAGCGGGCCGACCTCACCCCGGGCGCTCCTGCGAGCGCATCGATCTCAATGCCTGAGTCGTCGGCAATGGACGCCTTGCCCGAGAACTCCACCAGGGCCCGCGCCTTGATCAGCGCGTTCTCCAGATAGGTTTCGCCCGACTCCACGATCTCGGGCCAGGGCGGCATTTGGTCCTTGGTCACGAAGGTCACCGGCAGGTCCTGCATGATGTCGACGATCTCTGCAATTTTGCCCGGGTTGGCCGTAGCCAGCACTATCTCCAGCGCCCTACTCCCCTAAGACGGTGCGTTGGATCTCCAGCAGGTCGGCAATACCCTTGCGGCCCAGCGCCAGCAGAGCGGCCAGGTGGTCCTCCGAGAACGGCTTGCCCTCGGCGGTACCCTGCAGCTCGACGAATTCGGATGTGCCGGTCATGACGATGTTCATGTCCACCTCGGCCGCCGAGTCCTCGCTGTAGTCGAGGTCCAGGAACGGCACCCCCTTGACCATGCCCACACTCACCGCCGCCACCTGGTCCTTCAGCGGGTTGGCCGACAGCTTGCCGGACTTCACCAGCCCGGCGCAGGCGTCGGCCAGCGCGATGTAGGCGGCAGTGATCGACGCCGTCCTGGTGCCGCCGTCCGCCTGCAGCACGTCACAGTCCAGCCAGACGGTGTGCTCGCCCATCGCTTTCATGTCGCAGATGGCCCTCAGACTGCGGCCGATGAGCCGCTGGATCTCCTGGGTCCGGCCCCCCGGCTTGCCCTTGTTGACCTCGCGGGGGGTCCGGGTTTCGGTTGCCCGAGGCAGCATCGAGTACTCGGCCGTCACCCAGCCCTTACCGCTGCCGCGCATCCAGTCCGGGATCCGGTCGTCGACGGTGGCGTTGACCAGTACCCGGGTTTTCCCGCATTCGTAGAGGACCGAGCCCTCGGCGAACTCCACAAAGCCGCGCTGGACCTTGACCGGGCGGAGCTGATCGGGGCTGCGCCCATCGTTGCGAGTCATGTTTTCCTCCAGGGATTCGAGCGGGCGGTGCCGGCTTTGGGCGTTGCGATCGTTTGGTGGTCTGGGATTAGATGCTCAGGTTGTCGGTGGCAACCAGGATCTTGCCCCGGAAATGGCGGGCGGCCTGGTCCATGCTAACCGTGGGATCCAGCCCGGGAGCAAGGTGGGTCAGCACCAGGCGCTTCACCCGAGCGTCGACCGCCAGCCTTCCCGCTTCCTCGGCGGTCATGTGCACGCTTTGTCCGCCGGCATCCGGTTCCTGGAGTGTGGCCTCGGCAATCAGCACGTTCGCCCCCTGGGCGAACTTCACCAGGCTCTCCTTCCAGGCGGTATCGGCGGTGTAGACCAGCGAGCGGCCGTTAGCCTCCACCCGGACCGCCAGGGTCTCCACCGGGTGCTCGGTCCGCAAGAAGGTGAACACGAAAGGCAGAATGGCGATCTTGTCACCGTTCTTGACGGCGCGAAAGTCGAAGAACCCGCCGAAGTCCTCGCTGGCGGTGGGCGACAGCAGCTGCGCCAGGTGCGCTTCGGCCCCGGCAGGAGCGTAGACCTCCAGGCCGGTCGGCCCCCGGGAATCCTTGCCGTACTTCAGCGCGTAGTACAGCGAGTAGAAATCCAGGATGTGGTCCAGGTGCAGGTGGGTGATCACCACTCCGGACAGGTCGTGGAAGTCGGTATGGCGCTGCAGGTTGGCGAAGGTGCCGGTGCCGCAGTCCATCCAAACCGTGTACTCGCCCACTCGCAGCAAAAAGCCCGAGGTGGCCCCTCCCGGTTTCGGATAGGTGCCGCTGGCCCCCAGGACTATCGCCTCGAACGGAATCATGCCGCATCCTCTCCTTCCGAGGTCTGCGACGCCGCCGGCCAGGGCATGGCCTCCACGTCTTCCAGTCCGCCGGCCAAAAAGCGGGTGCCCACGGTGCGAAACTGGTCCGGGTCGCCGGAGACGATGAAGCGGCGGGAGCCGACCTCGCGCCGGCGCCGCAGCAGTCCCAGCTCCACCAGCTTGGAGTAGATGTCCTTGGCCACCTCGTCGGCCGACGAGATCAGCTCCACCTCGCCGCGGGTCACCGAGTGCAGGACCCCGGTGAGCAGGGGGTAGTGGGTGCAGCCGAGGATCAGCGTGTCCACCTCGGCGGCCATCAAGGGCGACAGGTACTCCTCCGCCAGCCCGAACAGCTCCTCGGAGAAGGTGTCGCCTTCTTCCACCCGCTCGACAAAACCTCCGCAGACCTGGGTGTGGATCTCCAGTCCGTCACCGGCGGCGTGCAGGAAGCGCTCGTACTGGCCGGTCGAAAGGGTGGCCTGGGTCCCCAGAACCCCGACCTTACGGTTGTGGGTGGCGCGCACCGCAGCCCGGACCGCCGGTTCCATCACACCGATGACCGGCACCTGGTGGGCCGGACGAAACGTCTCGTAGGCCGCGGTCATCGAGTTGCAGGCGATCACCAGCATCTTGACGTCCTGGGACTCCATCCGGGTCATGATCTGCTTCAGGAAACGGTGGACCTCGTCGATGGAGCGGGGACCGTAGGGACATCGGGCGGTGTCGCCGAAGTAGACGAGGTTCTCCTGCGGCAGCAGCTTCATGATCGAGTCGGTAACCGTCAGGCCCCCCACCCCAGAGTCGAAGATCCCTATCGCTCTGTCGTCCCCGGCGCTCACCAGGGCATGTACTCCACGCGCTTGGCGGCGATGTCGTGGTGGATGTCCCAGATCTCGGTGGACAGGTACTTCCAGCCGCCGTCGGCGAACAGGCAGACGATATCGCCGGACTCGATCCGGCCTGCAATCTTTTGGGCCACGTAGACGGTGGCGCCGCACGAGATGCCGGCGAAGACCCCCTCCTTGGAGACCAGGTCCTGGGTGAACCTCACCGACGTGTTGGAGTTGACCTTGATCTTGCCGTGCAGGACC
>DATLGP010000226.1:0-2837 GCA_035540395.1 Actinomycetota bacterium | reverse complement strand
GGGCCAGGTCACGGTTCTGGACCCCGGCCCCGAGGAGGACGGTGCTTTGACGGCCTTCGAAAGCAAGTACCCCCAGTACCTGGAGCATCCCATCCAGGAGGGATCCATCGTCCGGCTGGACGTGGAGGAGTGGACCGGCTGGGACGCGCTTTACGACGACGACCTGACTTGAGTACGAAGCCTGCAGAACCTTCGAGGGGCTCCGAAGGCTGGAGTCGCCCCTCGAAGGACCTGCAGGCTTCTTGGCGCCAGGCGCCGACGTCGTTCAGCTTGTGGGTTAGAAAGGAAGCTTCGGTTTTGGTTTCGCCGGGGCGGTCGGCCACTCCACTTTTTTCTCCGGCGCCTTGAAGGCATCCTCCAGAGAACCTGCCCTCCTCGGTGCTTCCAGATCTTCGATCGACCGGCGGCCTTTGATGTCGCCCGCCGCCTTCAGCACCTCGTCCAGGGTCTTTTTCGGAGCACCGTAGATCCGGATTCTCAGCGCCGCCAGGACCTCGGCATGCTCCTCGATCAAGCCCGAGGTCCGGTCCAGCTCGCTAAGTACCTGCTCCGCCCGCCGAAGCAGCTTCTCGTCATCGCTCATCGCGGCCTCCTGTTACTTGAGGTGTTGGAAAATCTGCTCCATCCGCTCTTCGACCGAGCCCTTCAGGGTCATGTAGTCGATGTCGTGCGACCGCAGGATCCTGAGCAGCCGGTCGTCGATTTCTGCCTGGAACTCGGGGTCGTCGGGACGGAGCCCGTCCAGGACGATGGGGAATTCGATGGGGAGGTAGAACACGTGGCTGTAGTTGCTGCGCAGCCGCCGCTCGGCGAGCTTGACGCACTCGTCCCACAGGGCGGTCTCCTTGGTGCGGGGCTGGTTGTCCAGGACCCACCCGGCATACGCCATGACGTCGATCAGGGAGCGGTCACCGACAAACTCCTCGGTGGAGAGTTCGTTGTTGTACTGCTTCAAAAAGATGAGTGCTTCGGTCTCCGGTGTGGCGTCCTTGTCCAGCTTGAACCCGAGCTCGATCACCTGGCGGGCCGTCTCCGGCAGCAGGGGAAGGTCGAGCTCCCGGGCGAGAACCTCGCCCAGGGTCGTCTTGCCGGTTGAAAAGCTGCCGATCAGTGCGATTCTTCTGTCCATGCCGCTGATGTTAACCCAGGGGTTGGGGACGCGGCGCCCGACCTGCCTGGGAGCGGGTGGGACGAACCGCGGCGAGCCGGCCGGCGACCGGCTACCGGTCCATCCCGGCTACTGCCCGGGGTGCCGGTTTCGGGGTTCCGGCTGGCAGTTCGGGCACCAGTAGGTAAAGCGTTCCACCGCAGGGTCTCCCTGCATGGCCGTCTGTACCCGGCTGCCGCACCGCCGGCACGGCCGGCCTGCCCTCGAAAACACCCAGCGCCGCTCGGAGGGGGCGGTGTTGCCGGTAGTCGACTGGGACCAGTGCTCGGTGTTCAGTTGCAGCAACTTTTGAGCGAGGCCGACCACCCCCGCCAGGTCCTTCACCTGCCCCACCGGGGTCCACGGGTTCAGGCCCTTGAGGAAAAGGGTCTCGTTCTTGTAGATGTTGCCTATGCCGGCCAGATTGGTCTGGTCCAGCAGTGCTTCGCCGATGGCCAGCTGGGGGTCGGCGCTTAGGCGCCGGAGCGCCTCCTGCAGGTCCCAGTCCGGACCCAGCAGGTCCGGGCCCAGGTGCCCGACCACCCGATCCTCCTGGGCGGTAGGCAGCAGCTCCACGATTGCCAGCCGGTAGCCGACTGCGGTCCACCGGGCGTTGCGCAGGACGGCACGGACCTCATGGTCCGGCCCACCCCGCCACCTGGTTTCCGGCCGGTACAGGTGCCAGGTTCCCTCCATCTTGAAATGGGTGTGCAGGGTGATGCCTGCGTCGGTCCGGGTGAGCATGTGCTTGCCCCGGGGAACCACCTCGGTGACGGTCTGGCCGCTGAGGTCCGCCGTGGCGTGTTGGGGGACCCGGAAGTCGGTTGCGGTCAGTTGCCTTCCGGCCAGCGCCTTGCGCATTGAGCGGACGGCCCGGAACACGGTGTCACCCTCGGGCATTTCCTAGCTTCCCGGGCAGGCACACCTCACTCGGGGCCGGAAAGTCCCCGGCCGGTCTTTTGCTGCAGCTCCTCGATCCGCCGGGATGCTTCTGCCTTCGTCAGGTCGTCCGGCGCCTTCTCGCCGGCCTCCTGGGACAGCGTATTGAGGTAGGAGGCCTGGGCGCCGGTCATCGGCTCGTCGCCGGTCACCCACGCCTCGGGGTCCTTCTCGGTGTTCGATCCGGTGATGTCCTGGTCAGCCATCGGTCCTCCTTGGATTGACGTGCGTCAAAAGACCATGCCCGCTGGGCCGATCGACAAAACGATAGCCTCCTCCGCCGGCGAGAGTAGTTGTCCCTGAGGCAAAAAGACTGATCTCGCCGGTCACGCCCGCAGCCTGAGGCCCCGGGGGGTGTGGCGAAAGCCGGCCGCTTCCATCGCCCGCGCCACCGGGCTGTCCTCCACTGCGCCTCCGTCGGCTTTCTCCACCGCAAGCTTGCCCAGGGCGCCCTGCCGCACGGCCAGCGCCAGGGCATCGACCGCCGGCTGAAGAACCGCCGGGTCGGCGCTGTAGGTAAGCACGGTCCTGCCTCCCCTCTCGACGTACAGCACCAGCGAGCCCTCCACCATCACCACCAGGGCCCCCGCCTTGCGGCCAGGCCGGTGGCCCTTGGCCCGGCCCCCCGCCGGCTGGTCCTCGCTGGGCTCCACCGTCCGGTCCGGCCAGCCGAGGGCCGCGCCGAAAGGGTTGGCCGGGTCGGTGGCGGCCAGCACAATCGCTCCGGTGGGCTCTGGATTCTCCGCCAGCA
>DATLGP010000225.1:0-4756 GCA_035540395.1 Actinomycetota bacterium | reverse complement strand
CATGGGCGGAACGCTGGATTTCGAGAGCCGGCCGTCGCTCGGCAGCAGGTTCTGGTTCGAGGTCCCGCTACGGCCGGCAACCCGGGCCCGGCCCGCGGAGGCCACTCCTCCCGAGAAGCTACCGGAAGCCGAGCCGCCGAGTGGAGCGAATGCCGGCCGGGTACTGCTGGTCGAGGACTCCTACGTGAACCAGCTGGTCGCGAGCGGCATGATGGAAAAGCTCGGATACGAGGTGCAGGTGTCCCCCGACGGCGCCCATGCCGTGGATGTGGCGGCAGCTAGCCGGTTCGACCTCATCCTCATGGACTGCAGAATGCCGGTGATGGATGGGTACGAGGCCACCAGCCGCATTCGCAACTCCGGCGGACCCAACCGGACAACCCCGATTGTGGCGTTGACGGCATCTGCCATGGCGGGGGACCGGGAGCGGTGTCTGGCGGCCGGCATGGATGGCTACCTTTCCAAGCCACTGGATCCCCGGGAACTGGCCGCCACGTTGAACAGGTTTAACGAAATGGCCCCTTCCCCTCAGGTGACGCCGGCCCCGGCGCCGGCTCCGAGCTCCGAATCGCTCGATGAATCGGTGCTGAACGGGTTGCGCGAGCTGGACGGCGGAGGGGACGGCTCCTTCCTCAGAAGGGTTATCGAGGCGTTTGTCTCGGATACCCGCAGCCGGCTGGACGATCTGCGTGTCGGCATCGCGGCGAACGACCTTCCGACAACAGCGAGAGCCGCCCACGCTCTCAAGGGAAGTTGCCGGAACATCGGGGCAAGGCGCATGGCGTCACTGTGCGAACAACTCGAACAGGCCGCAAACGGCACCGATCCCGCTGCCGCCCACCAGGCGCTCAGCCGGCTTGAGGATGATTTCGCCGCGGTGAAGCTCATCCTGGCCGAGGAGCTCAATCTTGCCTCCTGATTGCCGCAGCTGAAGGCTCGGAGCCCCGTCGCTATGGACGCTCGCAGTGTCACTACACTCGCTCACAGTGGCTAATCGCCCGTTTGGAAGGCGTTCCTTAGGGGAATAAAGAAACCCGACGTCACCTGTGGGAACAACCAAACGCTAAGGAGGCTCCTTGTGAGTGGATTCGACGACAAAGTCGATGGCAAGACCGACAAGGCCGGAGGGAAGCTCAAAGAAATGGCCGGTTCCACCTTCAATGACCCCGAGTTGGAGGCCGAAGGCAAGATGGACCAGGGCAAAGGTGGGCTGAAGGACGCAGCCGGCGACGTGAAGAACGCTGCGGGCAACGCCAAAGAAGGCATCAAGGGCGCCTTCGACTGAGGCCCCTCATCACTTTAGATCCACAGTTATCTAGCAAGGAGAAAGCGAATGGGAATGGTTCTTTGGATTTTGGCGGTAATTCTCGCCATCTTCGGTGTCATTCAGATTCTCAACGGAGCTCTTCTGTGGGGAATCATCCTGTTGATCATCGCCGCAGCAGTTGGCCCCGGCGGTTGGAGCATCTTCAACAGGCGAACGATTTAAACACCGGACATTAGAAAGAGGCTGCCTTCGGGCAGCCTCTTTCATGTTCCGATCCGCTCCACACTTCCCAGGCCGCTCACCCGCCGGTCGACCTGCGGGGTTCCCAGGTAGCGAACGGTCGCCGTGCCGCTTACCCGAGCGTCAATAGAGCCGCCGACGTTGACGATCACCTCCCCCGTTCCCGAGGCATCCACCGATGCTCGTTCTCCCTGAAGGTCCCGGCCGTCAAACGTGCCGGTACCTGAAAGACTTATCTCCTGAACCGCCGCTCTGCCGGCAAAGACGGCGGCCACCGAGCCGGAGGTATCGATTCGCAGCTCGGGCGTGTCCAGACGGACCGCATTGACCCGGCCGGTGCCCGACGCCTCGAGCTGCCTCAAAGACTTGACCTTGAGCCGGAAGATAATGGGCCGGGTGGCAGTGATGCCGGTGTTCGGGCCGACACCGAGCGCCAGCCGGCCGTCGGATACTTGTGAGATCAGCAGCGGAAGCAGGTTGTCTTCGGCCTCAACGCTCAAAGACTCCTCGCCGGCCTGCTCGATAAACAGATCGGCTGCACCGTTGATCGTGACCCGGTCGAACCCGGCGACCTCACGCTGCTCCACCTCCACCCGGCCCGAGCCCATGACGTGGGTTGGGCGGCTTCCCGGAGACGGCGTCGCTGCCGGATCGGCGGTCGGAGACGGCTCCGGTGTCTCTTCGCCGCCCCCGACGGTGACCGAGATACAGCCGGACAACAGCAACCCGGCCACCAACACCGGCGAGAGCCTGCGCAACCCTTGAACCATTCCACAACTCTACGACTTGGCCGGGGTGGCTTAAACTTGGCCTCTTGCCCGCACTCGCGCATTGGGGACCCACTTGAGCTCAGTTATGACCGTCGCTGCAGGCACCGACATCGAGGGCTACCGGGTGGAGCGGGTCGAGCCGCTCCCCTACCTGAAGGGAACCTTCTACGAGTTGACCCATCGGGGGACCGGGGCCCGCCATATCCACATCGCGGTTCCCGACGACAACAACGCCTTCGTCGTCATGCTTCCCACCCCGCCCGCCGACTCCACCGGCGTGCCTCACATCCTCGAGCACCTGGCGCTTTCGGGCTCCGAGAGCTTTCCGGTCAAAGATGTGTTCTTCTCGATGAACCCGAGGTCCCTGCGGACCTACATGAACGCCTCGACCAGCGCCGATGCAACCTCGTACTACTACTCCTCACGCAACGCCAAGGACTTCTACAACCTGCTCACGGTTTACCTGGACGCGGTGTTCTTCCCCCGGTTGGACGAGCTGTCGTTCAAGCAGGAGGGCCACCGGCTGGAGTTCGAGCAAAGCGGCGACCCCCAGTCCGGGCTGCGATTCAAGGGTGTGGTGTTCAACGAGATGAAGGGAGCAATGGCCAACCCGGTGGCGATCCTGTTCCGGGCAGCCGGGCGGGCCCTGTTTCCCGACCTGACCTACGCCTACAACTCGGGCGGGGACCCCCGGGAGATCCCGAACCTGACCTGGGAGAACCTTCGGGCGTTCCACGCCCGCCATTACCACCCGAGCAACGCCTACTTCTACACCTACGGGAACCTGCCGCTCGAGCAGACCCTTCGTCAGATCAACACCAAGGTCCTCAGCCGGTTCGAGGCCATTGACCCGGGCGTCGACATCCCGAACCAGGTGCCGTTCAACGCCCCCGCCGAGCTGGTGGAGCGTTACCCGCTGGGCGAGCAGGAGGAAGCGAAGGAGCGTTTCCAGGTGCTGGTCGCCTGGGCAACCGTACCGAGCAGCAACTCATTCGAGGTTCTCTCCTTCGAGGTGCTGGAAAGGGTCCTTCTGGCCAATGCAGCGTCGCCCCTCCGCAAGGCTCTGATCGACTCCGGGCTCGGCAGCGCCTTGAACGACCTGAGCGGATACCTTGCCTACGCCAAGCAGAGCGTTTTCGGCGCCGGGCTGAAAGACGTGAAGGAGGAGGACGCCGGCAAGGTCGAGCAGCTGATCCTGGACACGCTGACCAGGCTGGCCGACGAGGGATTGGACACCGAGCAGGTGGATGCTGCAATCCACCGGCTGGAGCTCGAGCGCAGGGAGGTCAGCAATTCCGGATCCCCCTACGGTCTCCGTTTGTTCGACCGGTTCGAGGCGGCGTACGTCCACGGCGGGGACCCCTACCGAGCCCTCATGTTCGACGAAGACCTGACCCGGCTTCAGCACGAGCGGGCCGCCGGGCCCTACCTGGAGAACCTCATCCGCCGATGGCTGATCGACAATCCCCACCGAAGCCGGATCCTGCTCGCGCCCGACCAGGAGATGGTGCGCCTCGCCGAGGAGGAGGAACTGGCCAAGCTGGCCAAAATCGAGGCGAGCCTGACCGCCGAGCAAAAGACATCGATCGTTGACGAGTCGATCCGGCTGGCCGAGCTTCAGGACGCCAAGCAGGATCTGTCCGTCCTGCCCACCCTGGAGCTGGAGGACATCCCGATGACCTTCGAGGACATCCCGCACACAATCGAAGAGATCGGTGGGGCAACCGTAGGGTTCTTCCCGCAACCGACCAACGGGATCAGCTATCTGGACCTGCGCTTCGACTTCTCCCGGTTGGACGGCGACCTGATAGGGCTGCTCTCCCCCTTCGCCTTTGCGGTGACCCGCTCCGGGGCCGGTTCCGACGACTACCTGCAGCTTGCGGCGCGCATCGAGACCTACACCGGCGGGATCGGTGCCGCCCCGATGATCCGGGTCCCCCTGGCCCGGGACGCGGATCTAAGGAGGACGTTTGCCCTGTCCGGAAAGGCGCTCAGACGTAACCACCAGCCGTTCATCGACATTGTCAGGGACCTGCTGACAGGGCTCTACTTCGACCCCTCCCGGGTAAACGACCTCATCTCCCAGCAAAAGGGCCGGCTGGAGCCGCAGATCCTGCAGGCCGGGCACATGTTCGCCCAGAAGCTGGCGCTTGCGAGCCTCAGCGAGTTCGGGCGACTGGAAGAAGGGGTGAACGGGTTGAGCGTCGTCGGCAAACTCAAGCGCCTGGCGGTTCTTTCGGAGGGTGAGCTGGGCGGAGTCATCGAAGGCTTCGAGCGGATCCGCGATGCCTTGTTCAACTCCCAAACCGGTCTGAGCGTCTGCGTCACCGCTGAGGAGTCCGCCATCCCGGAGCTGCGAGACCAGGTCAAGGAGCTCATCGCGGCACTGCCGGCTCCCAAGGCCACTCCGAAGGCGGCGGCAGAACCGTTCGAGCGCCGCGGCCATCAAGCCAAGACCACCTCGGTACCGGTGGCTTAC
>DATLGP010000224.1:0-2811 GCA_035540395.1 Actinomycetota bacterium | reverse complement strand
GTATCGAGCCCACCCGGACGCTGATACTGGAAGCCATGCGCTCCGGAAAGCATGTCGTAAGCGCCAACAAAGAGTTGATCGGAGCCCTTGGGCGGGAGCTGTTCGACGAGGCCGAGGCCAGCAAGGTGGAGTTCAGTTTCGAGGCGTCGGTTGCCGGAGGGGTCCCGATCATCAGGCCACTCAAGGAGTCCCTGGCCGGCGAGCGGGTGGAGCGGGTCATGGGGATCCTCAACGGGACCACCAACTACATCCTTACCAAGATGGCCGAGGACGGCATGGAGTTCGACCAGGCGTTGGCCCAGGCCGAGCGGCTGGGATACTCGGAGCTGGATCCCACGGCGGACATCGAAGGGTTCGACCCGGCCGCCAAGCTGTCGATCCTCGCCAGCATAGCCTTCAACGCCCGGGTGGTGGCCGGCGACGTCTACCGGGAAGGCATCACCCAGGTGACCCAGGCCGATATCGCCAACGCCCGCAGCCTCGGCTACGCGGTGAAGCTGCTGGCGATAGCCGAAAGCGTGAACGGCGAGATCGCCATGCGGGTCCACCCCGCGATGATCCCCGAAACCCACCCGCTGGCATCGGTGCGCGACAACCTCAACGCCATATTCGTCGAGGGAAACCAGGTCGGCGAGCTGATGTTCTACGGGCGGGGCGCCGGAGGGCCGCCGACCGCCATCTCGGTGATCGGCGACGTGGTGGACGTGGCCCGGCATATCGTCGGAGGCGGCCGGGGAGTGGGCACGGTCTACAGCCAGCCGGCCAAAGTCAGGCCGATGGATTCGACGGTCTGCCAGTACTACATCCTTCTGGAGGTAGCGGACAGGCCCGGGGTTCTGGCCAAGGTGGCACAGACCTTTGCCGACAACGACGTTTCCATCAAGAGCATGCTTCAGGAGGGGATGGGCAGGGAAGCCCGTCTGATCCTGGTGACCCACAACGCCGTGGAGCGCAATTTTCAAGCTCTGCTTGCAGAGCTGAGGACCCTGGAGGTGGTAGATGCCATCGCATCCTCCATGCGGGTCCAGTCGGCCGAGGACTAGCCGTGGGCTCGTGGAAGGGAATCATCGAGCATTACGGCTCCCGTCTGGAGATGGACGACGACGCCCCGGTGGTCAGCCTCGGCGAAGGCAACACCCCGATGATCTTCTCCGAGCGGCTGTCCGAGCGCACGGGCCTGGAGGTCTATCTCAAGTTCGAGGGCATGAACCCCACCGGCTCGTTCAAGGACCGGGGGATGACCGTGGCGATCACCAAGGCGGTGGCCGGCGGGGCCAAGGCGGTGGTCTGCGCCTCCACCGGCAACACCTCGGCCTCGGCCGCCGCATACTCCGCCAAGGCCGGCATTCTGTGCGTCGTCCTCATCCCGGCGGGCAACGTAGCCTCCGGCAAGCTGGCGCAGGCCCTGGTGCACGGAGCAAAGGTCGTGGAGGTAAGGGGCAACTTCGACCAGGCGTTTGAGATCACCCGCAAGCTGGAGGGCCCCTACCCGATTGTGGTGGTCAACTCCACCAACCCGCACCGCCTGCTGGGTCAAAAGACCGGCGCCTTCGAGATCTGCGACGGCCTTGGGCGGGCCCCGGACTACCACATCATCCCGGTGGGCAATGCCGGCAACATCACCTCGTACTGGCGGGGTTACCGCGAGTACCACACCGACGGCATCACCGACAACCTTCCGCAGATGTTCGGGTTCCAGGCTGCCGGCTCTGCTCCCATCGTCCTCGGCCACCCGGTGGACCAGCCCAAGACCATCGCCACCGCCATTAGGATCGGCCACCCCGCCTCCTGGGACAGCGCGCTGGCGGCAGCGAAGGAGTCGGGGGGGGAGATCAGGGCGGTGACCGACAAAAGGATCCTCGAGGCCTACCGTTTGATTGCCTCAGAGGGGGTCTTTGCCGAGCTGGCGTCGTCGGCGCCGGTGGCCGGACTGCTGCAGCTCGCCGCCGAGGATCGTCTCGAAAAGGGCAAGACGGTTGTCTGCATCTGTACCGGGCACGGGCTCAAGGACCCCAGCTGGGCAATCTCCGGAGCGCCCAAGCCCATGCAGGTGGACGCCCAGATGGACGCGGTAGCCCAGGCTCTCGGCTTCTAGCTCACGTGCCAGAGGTAAGAGTCCCGGCGACGGCAGCCAACCTCGGCCCCGGGTTCGACGTGCTTGGAGTTGCCCTGGGCAGCCATCTCCGGATTCGCTTTTCCGAGGCCGAGAGGTCCCAGATCGCAGGCCGCGGCCGGCTGCATCCGATACCCGACAATCTGACCTACCGGTCGTTTATGGCCGCCTACGAAACGGCAGGCAGACCGGCGCCGCAGGTGCGAATCGAGACTGTGGGCATCTATCCCTCGGCCCGGGGCATGGGGGCGAGCGCTTCGGCAATAGTTGCCGGTCTGGTGGGTGCCCGGGCGCTGGGCGGTCTGGACCTGGCGGACGACGACCTGGCGCTACTGGCCACCGAGATCGAAGGACACCCGGACAACGTGCTTCCCGCCCTGTTCGGGGGCCTGGTCCTCAGTGTTGCCGGGTCGTGGATCAACCTGCAGCCCTCGAAGGAGATTGCGCCGATCATTCTCATTGCCAAAGAGCGGTTCAAGACCGGAGCAGCCCGCAGGGTGGTCCCCACCGAGCTGTCGCGTGCCGATGCGATCGCCAATGCAGCCGCCACGGCTGCGCTTGTGACGATCCTCACCGGGTCTGCCGGAGTCCACCACCTGATGGCGGCGACCGAGGACCGTATGCACGAGCCCTACCGGCTGCCGCTCATGCCGGCGAGCCAGAAGGTACACCGGGCATTGAGGGACGCCGGTATCGCC
>DATLGP010000223.1:0-2533 GCA_035540395.1 Actinomycetota bacterium | reverse complement strand
GCCGAGGGACTGATGCTCTACGCCGGAGGCCAGGCGCTGGCTGCGGTGTCGGGACCCGACCCGGCCCTGGAGAGGGCGATGGAACACCTGTCCGACGCACTAACCCCCGGAGCCCTGGAAAGGGTGAGCGTGGGTCTTGAGTCGCCGCAGGAACTGGCGATGGTGAAGGAGGCCCTCGAGAGCCACCGAAGGTTGCATTTGACCTACCAGTCCCAGTCCAAGGACGAGATAACGGAACGAGACGTCGATCCTTGGGCGCTGCTGCTCTCGGAAGGCCGCTGGTATCTGGTCGCTTACTGCCACCGGGTCAACGACGAACGGATCTTCCGGGTGGACCGTATGCGGCGCGTGGTTCAACTCTCCGAGCCCGCTCCGGTTCCGGGTAACTTCGACCTCTCCCGATACGACTCGGTCTACTTTGAGAGCGCCGAAGCGACGACGGTAACCCTGGATATAGCTCCGAGGGCCAACTGGGTATGTGACTACTACCCGCTGTTGTCCCAGGAGACCCTCGACGACGGCTGGATACGAATCCGGCTAAAGGCGGGAGGGACCGCCTGGCTGGAAAGACTGCTTCTGCGACTGGGACCCGAAGCCCGCGTCATCGAGCCCGAGTCCCTGAGACAGCGACTGACATCCACCGCCAGGTCGCTGGCGGACCGTTACGCCTGAGCGGTCTAGGCCGACTTGCCCAGCATTCGGGTCACCTTGGTTCCGCATTCGGGACAGGTGCCCTGGGCTGCCTTGCGGCCGTTGGGGAGGTCCTTCTTCTCGCCCTGAAACTTGCGCTTGGTTCTGCACTTGACACAGTAGCCCTCGTACTCTTCCGCCATTTAAATGCTCCTCTCGTCATTCAAGGCTTCACGCCGTTGATTTACACACAAATGAGCTTCCACGCTAGCACAGGCTCAGGCACAGCCCGGGGATATGTGGAGGTCCCGTGAATACATACCCGGCCCGGACCTCGCACGGCAATCGGACGCTGTGATGTACTCGGGGGGCAATGGACGAACCCGACAGGAGGAGGATTCCGCCATGAAACAGGTCATCGCCACCGCCGAGGCGCCTGCCGCCATCGGGCCGTACTCACAAGCCATCTCTGTCTCCGGACTGCTCTTTTGTTCAGGGCAGCTGGGCATGGATCCGCAGACCACCGAGCTGGCAGGCGGACTGGAGGGTCAGGTAGAACGGGCGCTGAAAAATCTGGACGGCCTATTGAGAGCAGCCGGCGCCGGACCGTCGGATGTCGTGAAGACCACCGTTTTCCTGGCGTCGATGGATGATTTCACCGCTATGAACGAAATCTATGCCGGCTACTTCACCGAAAAACCCCCGGCCAGGAGTACCGTCGCCGTCAAGACCTTGCCCAAGGACGCACTCTTCGAGATAGAGGCGATAGCTCAGCTACCCGGGTGAACCCGGCTTCTCCGTCTGGCGCCTCCGTCGCTTGGCCACGGAGGAGCCCAACCCCACCAACAACAGGATCCCGCCGGACACTGCCCATACCGGCTGACCATCCATGAACGATCCGGTATCGGCTATCCCCAAGCCCTGGATCAACCAGATGACTCCAACGATCATCGCGACGGTGCTGAAGGTGCTCGGAAAAATGGCTCCCCTCCTTCCATGGTCGACCTCATCCCGGTTCGCCCTTCCGGCGTAGGGCTCGTTCGCTCCCGCCCTACCAGCGTACGGCAGCCCCACGTTGTATCAAGCAGCAATTCGCTGGCAATCTGTCGCACCTGTGCCATCTTCTGTTAGATTCCGCAGCAGGCGTCGTCGGGGCCGCGCGCCGGGGCACTCGGCCCACGTTCGGCTTGACTGGCGGAGGTAGCTATGAAGCGCGTCGGGCGCGTTGTGAGGTCGCACGGCGCGCTCCAGTTCCTCAGGACCGGACGAGTCCACGAAGACGCCTCTTCTACATGGCGCCGCCGCCGCAAGGCAGCCGGGTTGTTCGTGTTGACATTGGCGGTCCTGCTTCCGGTACTACCCGCCCTGGCAGAAATCCGCATAGGGGTGTTGATCGACTTCCCCACGACGATGAACGTAGGCGATACGCAAAGCGCCGTGTTCTCGGTCCATAACGCTTCGACCGACGAAGCAGCCTCCGAGTCGATGTTGGTGGAACAGATGAGGCTCGTCCCATCCTGCTCGGACTTCGCCCCCGGCTGCAGCGGCGCCGGCTCGTTGGCCGACCCGGGCACCTTCACCCTCAGTCCCACAGGAGTGGGAGCGGCGGGAAGCGCCTGCCATGGCCGTACGTTCAACATTGCGATGGTCAACCCATCTACCGGGGAGGTGTCGTTTACTCCCGCCGACGGCGAACCCGTGGTACTTGCTCCCCCCGATATCTCGACCGACATGGACGTTTGCCGCATTGTTTTCACCGTCACTGCCACGAAGATCCCCAACCACGATTCTCTTCCCGCGGAGCCGGGCAACTCCACCAACCAGCTCGCCTTTGCCTCCGGGCTCGTGGGTGACACCCGCGTCGAAGTCCGAAACGAAGACCTGACGACCATCCACCAAACGG
>DATLGP010000222.1:0-6944 GCA_035540395.1 Actinomycetota bacterium | reverse complement strand
GGGTGGGGGAGCGGGTGACGGCCGTCCCGAAGCGCCTGGCTGTCCCGCTTGCGCGGTTCCGTTTTGTCCTGCATTGCTGTCGTTGGCATTGTCGCCGCCGTCGGAGCCGTCGCGACCCGGCTGGACGACTCCCCCGGGAACCTGGCTGTCGATGTAGTCGTCAATGCTTTCGCCGACCTGGGAAAAGGCGGCGCCGGCCAAAAGAACGCAGGCGAACAGGGCCGCGACTAGGGCGAGGGGCAGTACGCCCAGAATTCGACGCATGCGGCCAGTCTAGGCCAACTATTTTGCGGGGTCGACATTTCGAGCACATTTCTTCGCGAAGCCGGGGCGCGGGCGCTCCAGCGTGCATCTGCTAAGATCGAAGAACATCAGCAGTCAGCAGGGCATGATCCCTCGCGTACGATTCCGACAGAAGGTTCTATGGCACTCGACACCGAAGGTAGATCTCAGATCATCGCGGACCATCGCCGCTCCGACAACGACACCGGCTCCCCCGAGGTCCAGGTTGCAATCTTCAGCAAGCGGATCACCGAGTTGACCGAGCACCTGCGTACCCACAAGTCAGATCACTCCTCCCGCCGGGGCCTTCTGCGCCTGGTCGGCCGCCGTAAGAGGCTGTTGGAGTACCTGAAGAAGGAAGATGTCGAAAGATACCGGTCCCTCATAGAGAGCTTGGGCCTGCGTCGATAGCATCTGTCTTAGAGCAAAGAGGAAAGAAAGAGAGGGCCTTCTAGAACCCTGAGTCGCACCGCACAAGCGTTGCGAGAAATCGGGAGGAAGGATCACCTACCACCAGTTATCAGTTGCGAGCGCTTCGCTCCGGCTGAGCTCTCACCACTGACAACTGGCAAATAAGGCTCCGCCTCCCGCAATTTTTGTGGAGGAACAATGAGCGATATTCATTCCGTCGAACGCAAGATCGGCGAGCCCGTAGTCAAGTTCGAAACCGGCCGCCTGGCCAAACTGGCCGACGGCGCAGTACTCGCCTCGATCGGCGAGACCACCATAACCGTGGCTGTTACCGCCGCCGGCAGTGTCCGGGAAGGTACCGACTTCTTCCCGCTGACCGTGGACATCGAAGAGCGAATGTACGCGGCAGGCAAGATCCCCGGCGGGTTCTTCCGCCGTGAGGGCAAGGCCTCCGAGAAGGCCACACTGACCGCCCGGCTGATCGACCGTCCGCTGCGCCCCTGCTTCCCCGACGGCTTCCGCAACGACGTACACGTCGTGGCGATCGTCAACGGCGTGGACATGGAGAACCCTTACGACATCCTGGCGATCAACGCTGCCTCGGCGGCGCTGATGCTTTCCGGCATCCCGTTCCAGGGACCGGTCGGAGCAGCCCGGATCGCCCACCTCAACGGTGAGTGGGTAGCCAACCCGACCTGGGAGCAGGGCGAGGAGGCCACCTTCGAGATGGTGGTGTCCGGCCGCCGCAGCGCCGACGGAGGCGTCGACGTGTTGATGGTGGAAGCCGGGGCCACCGAGATCTCGATGGACCTCGTGGCCGAGGGAGCGCCCGAGATCACCGAAGCCGTCGTGGCCGACGGCCTGGAGTTCTCCAAGGATGCCATCCTGGCGTCCCTCGACATGCAGGACGAGCTGGTCGCCAAGGCCGGGGTCAAAGAGCAGCGCAAGAAGTTCATCATCGCCACCGAGGTCGAGGAGGACGTCTACTCCAAGGTCTCCGCGGCCGCCGAGGCCGACATCTTGAAGGCAATCTCCATCGCCGACAAGGAAGAGCGTGAGATAACCCTCGAGGAGATCGGCACGAAGGTCAAAGAGGACCTGGCCACCGAGTTTGCCGACCGGGCGGGCGAGGTCAAAGCCGCCATCCGCAAGCTGACCAAGACTCTCATCCGCAACCGCATCGTCAACGACGGCGTACGGATCGACGGACGCGGACTTACCGACATCCGGGAGATATCCGCCGAGGTCGGCCTGATCCCCAGGGTGCACGGCACCGGACTTTTCAACCGGGGTCAGACCCAGGTTCTGTCCACCGTCACGCTGGGCATGCTGAAGATGGAGCAGCAGCTGGACGACCTGGGGATCCAGGACTCCAAGCGCTACATGCACCACTACAACTTCCCGCCATTCTCCACCGGCGAGACCGGCTTCATGCGTGGTCCCAAGCGGCGTGAGATCGGCCACGGCGCGCTGGCCGAGCGGGCGCTGTTGCCCGTGATCCCCGACCCCGATGAGTTCCCCTACGCCCTGCGGGTGGTCAGCGAGGTGATGAGCTCCAACGGCTCCACCTCCATGGCCAGCGTTTGCGCCTCCACGCTGTGCCTGATGGATGCCGGCTGCCCGATCAAGGCACCGGTGGCCGGCATCGCAATGGGATTGATCAACGAGGGCGACAAATTCGTCACCCTCACCGACATCCTGGGCGCCGAGGACGGTTACGGCGACATGGACTTCAAAGTTGCAGGCACCGAGAATATGATCACCGCCCTGCAGCTGGACACCAAGATCACCGGCATCCCCACCGACGTTCTGGCCGCCGCCCTTAACCAGGCCCGCGACGCCCGCCTGTACATCCTGGGCAAGATTGCCGAGGTTCTGCCGGCTCCGCGTCCCGAGCTCGGACCGAACTCGCCGAGAGTGGTGGCGATCAAGATCCCGATCGACAAGATCGGCGAGGTCATCGGCCCGAAGGGCAAGCGGATCAACGAGATCGTCGCTATCACCGGTGTTCAGATCGACATCGAGGACGACGGAACCGTCCGGATCGGTGCCCTGGAGCAGTCGGCAGCCGACGAGGCCCGCCGCATGGTGGAAGAGGTCGCCAACCCGAAGATCCCGGAGCCCGGCGAGCGTTTCCAGGGCCGGGTGGTGAAGATCGTCGACTTCGGCGCCTTCGTCAACCTGACCGGCGGAACCGACGGCCTGGTGCACATCTCCAAGCTGGGCGGCGACATCCGGCTGGCTCGGGTGGAGGACGTGCTGAGCGAGGGAGACACGCTGGAGGTCGAGGTAACCGAGATCGACTCCCGCGGCAAGATCTCGCTGACGCCCGTGAACCTCCCCCCGAGGGTGGCCGAGCTTCCTGCGGACTACGAGGCTCGCAACCCCCGCCAGTCCCGCCCCGGAGGCGACAGGCCGCGTCGTGACGGCGATCGTGATCGTGGACGCAGGCCGGCGGGCAGGCGCTAAATGCATGGACGGCCTTCGGCCGGCCGTTCTACAGCAGCAAGTCCGGCGCATCATTGCGAATGAGTGACTTTGGGGCCGGACTTGCTGCCTCCGGCGGTGCTTGCGCTGGCCCCGGAGTCTGGGCGCATGTTCCTACGCTGGCGCTCGCTCGGCCGCATTGCCTTCCGCCAGCGCTCGGGCTGTCATGAGCGTTGTCACCGGCGTATTCGAAAGAACCGTTCTGCCCAGCGGGCTGACCGTGCTGACCGAGTGCATGCCCGAAGTCCGCTCGGTGGCCATCGGGTACTGGGTGGGGGTGGGCTCACGCGATGAGCCGGCCACCCTCCAGGGGTCTTCCCACTTCCTGGAGCACCTGCTGTTCAAGGGCACCTCAACCCGCACCGCCCGTGACATCGCCGAGACTTTCGACGCGGTGGGCGGGGAAGCCAACGCCTTTAGCGAGAAGGAGTATACCTGCTACTACGGGCGGGTCCTGGACAAGGACCTGCCGATGGCGGCCGAGGTGCTCTCGGACATGATCCGCGACTCATTGATCGCCCCCGGTGACATAGAGGCGGAGCGAAACGTGATCCTCGAAGAACTGGCGATGCACGAGGACACCCCCGAGGACCTCATCCATGACGTTTTTGCCGAGACGGTTTTCGGCAGTCACCCGCTGGGCCGGGAGGTGATGGGCACCACCGAGACGGTCGAGAACATCGACGAGTCGACGCTCAAGGCCTTTCACCGCGACAACTACCGGTCCCGCAACATGGTGATCGCGGCCGCCGGCAACGTCGACCACGACGACGTGGTGAGGCTGGTCGGAGACGGCTTCCCCCCGGGTAGCGAGGTTCTCACCCGGCAGACTCTCGACCCGGTCCCCCGGGGAAACCTGCGGGTTCTCAACCGCTCCACCGAGGGCGCCCACGTGGTGCTCGGGGGCCTCGGCTACCCCAGCCGTCACCCACTGCGATTCGCCTGGGGGGTTTTGGACACGATCCTGGGTGGTGGGATGTCGTCACGGCTTTTCCAGGAGATCCGCGAGGCCCGGGGCCTGGCGTACTCGGTGTTCTCCTACCGCAACCTTTTCACCGAGACCGGCGCTTACGGCATCTACGCCGGCACCGCCCCCGGCAACGCACGGCAGGTGGTGAACCTCATCGTCCAGGAGATGGACCTGATGCTGGAGTCGGGCGTGACCCAGGTCGAGCTGGACCGGGCGAAAGGCCACATGAAGGGCGCCGTGGTGCTGGCCCTCGAGGATCCGGCATCCCGCATGACCAGGCTGGGCAAGTCCGAGATCGTCGGCGGCGAGATACTTACCATCGATGAGATCATCGACCGCGTCGACGCAGTGACGCTGGACGAGGTGATGACCGTGGCCAAGGAGCTGCTTCCGCCGGAAGCCCGGGTCCTGACCGCGATCGGCCCGTTCGACGAGAACGAGTTCGAGAACTGGTCCGGGTAGGACCGGCTGAGGCAAGGAGCGTTTCGGTGATCAAGGTGGCGGTGCTGGGCGCCAATGGCCGCATGGGGCGGCAGGTGTGCGCGGCCGTTGAGGCGGAGGAGGACCTGGACCTCACTGAGGAGGTCGACGTAGGCCTGGGCAGCCTCGACGCCCTGGTCGAGTCCGGGGTACAGGTGGCGGTGGACTTCACCAACGCCCAGGGCGCGGCCGAGAACATCCCGTGGTGCATCAAAAACGGGATCCACGTGGTCGTGGGATCGTCCGGAATAGCGCCCGAGGTCATCCGTGAGATTGCCGAGCTGTGCCCAAAATGCGAGGGCAATGTGCTCATCGCCCCCAACTTCGCCATCGGCGCGGTCCTGGCCATGAAGTTCGCCGAGATGGCCGCCGCCTGGATGCCGGACGCCGAGATCATCGAACTGCACCACAGCGGCAAGCTGGACTCGCCGTCCGGCACCGCCCTGCAGACGGTGGAGGGGATTTTGAAGGGACGCTCCAACCCGCCGGCCGCCCGGCCGGGCGAGATGAAGGAGAATTTGCCCGGCGCCAGGGGGGCCGAGCGGGACGGGGTGCACGTCCACAGCGTTCGGCTGCCCGGCCTGGTGGCCCACCAGGAGGTCATCTTCGGGGGGCCGGGCCAGACCCTCACCATCCGCCACGACTCGATCGACCGTCAGTCGTTCATGCCCGGAGTGGTGCTGGGCATACGTGAGATCGCAAAACACCCCGGCCTGACCATCGGCCTGGAGCACTACCTGGGCCTGTAGCAGACGCCCGACCCCCGGCATACTGTCCTTCCTCAACCGCCGAGCCCATCGCGGTGGCCCGAGGAGGCGGCGGCGAAGGGGTACCGGCTGACTCCGGGGCCTTGTTCCTGCTTATCGTCGACGGGCGATGGTGCTGGTACTGGGCTGATCGACGAACTCAGGCCCGGGTAACCGGATGAAGCATCCAGATGTTCGGCTCGAAGTAGCGGCCCACGTTACGCTCCCGGTCGACCTTCAGGGTAGACAGCCCATGGGGGAAGACATAGGGGCCGGTGACCGGGAACGCCATGCCGGTCCAGGTCTCCCACTCGGCGACGGTGCCGGTAATGCGCAGCGACCTCGGGGCCGGCTTGAGGATCTCGGCTCCCAGGCCGGTGTGGAGGCGCAACCAGGGGTCGAAAGGCAGGCCGTCGGTGCCCTTCCAGTGCATGTAACCGGCGATCGGTGCCAGCGGGTAGCGCTCCTTCAGGCTCGGCCGAAGCGGCGCAACCAGACCGGAATAACCCCGGCCGGCCGCCAGGGCGGCCATCGCCCTAAGCAGCAAGGCGCCTAGACCTTTCGACCGGTTCTCGGGCGGCACCTCGGCCGCCATGGCCGACAGGGTATTGGGAGGTTGGGGCCAGCCGGCAAACGCCCGGCGGGCCAGGTCGTCGATCCCGGCCGGGAGGTGGGCGGGGTCACGGTCCCAGACCATGGGGACGCTGTTTCCCCGGGCCAGCATCTCGCCGGTTCGGTCGTGCACCAGGACGAACTGAAATTCGGCAAAGGTCTCGTACAGCAGGGGCCAGAGCGGCTCCAGCACGTCGCCGTGGCGGTTGTACTCAGGCCAGACACTGGGAAAGCGCTCGTCGAATTGCGAGGTTAGGATGGAGTCTTCGGAGTGTGGGACGGCCCTGACCGTGTCGGAGCCCCAATCCAGCACGATGCTCATCGAAGGAACGCCCGGTCCCGGGTTGTTACAATCCTCGAGGACGATCCTTTCGAGTCAATTTCGATCCCGGCGCCTCCTGTCGAAGGCGGCTGGCCGGCCTCCGGCAAGCGGTTGGAAAGCCGGACCGGCCGCGTCAGATGCAATCCCGGGCAGGCCGGAAATCCCTTTGGAAAAGGAGTAGAGATGGGCGGGCGCTTTGGGAACCTGATCACCGCCATGGTGACTCCCTTCGATACCGATGGCAAGGTCGACTTCGACGAGGCGCAAAAACTGGCCACGTGGCTGCTGGAAAACGGCTCGGATGGACTGGTGGTCGCCGGTTCCACCGGGGAAGCCTCCACGCTAACCGATCAGGAGCAAAGGGATCTGTGGAGAGCGGTGCGGGAAGCGGTCGGGGAGCAGACCACGATCATCGCAGGAACCGGCAGCAACGACACCGCCCACGCCATCCGGCTGACCAGGGCGGCCGAGGAGGACGGAATGAACGCCGTCCTGGCGGTAACCCCCTATTACAACCGCCCGCCCCAGGCGGGGCTGCTGGCCCATTTCAGGGCGGTGGCGGGATCTACCGCCCTTCCCGTGGTGCTGTACGACATCCCCGGGCGTAGCGTGGTCAAGATCGACCACTCCACGC
>DATLGP010000221.1:0-2479 GCA_035540395.1 Actinomycetota bacterium | reverse complement strand
TTCGTAGCCGAGACCTTCGGTTGCCGGCCCCCGACCCACCGCTATCAGGCAGCGCTCGGCTTCAACGGTCACCGTCTTGCCGGCCGAGGTTTCGACGTTCAAAGTTGCACCGCCGCCGGTGCGCTCGGCCGAGGTCACCTTCGCCCCGGCGTAGACCTTGATCTTGCGCTTCTCGAACTGGCGCTGGACCTCCTTGGAGACCTCCTCGTCCTCGCCCGGAGCCAGCCGGGGCAGCGCCTCGACCACGGTGACCGTGGCCCCGAAGGAGGCGAACACGCTGGCGAACTCCAGGCCGACGGCGCCGGCCCCGACCACCACCACCGAATCCGGCATCGAATCAAGCGACAGGGCATGGTCCGAGGTTATGAATGCCTCCCCGTCGATCTCGACGAACGGCAGCGACCGGGCGTACGAGCCGGAGGCCAGGATCACCGCACCGGCCTCGACCGTCTCGCCGCCCTCAACCTCGATCGTCTGCGGCGACGCCAGCCGGCCCCGGCCGTCGACCACCGTGACTCCCTTGGCCTTCAGCAGCGAGGTCAGCCCCTTGTAGTGTTTGGAGACAACGAAGTCCTTTCGGGACAGGACCTTGGCCCAGTCGATGGTCGCCGGCCCGGCAACCACCCCGAAGTCACCGGCCCGGCGAAAGCTCTCCATCAGGTCGGCCGAGTGCAGGAGCGCCTTGGTGGGAATGCATCCGACGTGCAGGCACGTGCCGCCCACCTTGTCCTTCTCGACGATCGTCGCCTTCAGCCCGAGCTGCACTGCGCGCAGGGCGGCGGCGTAGCCGCCGTTGCCCCCGCCGAGAATCGCCACATCCGTGCGCATTCGGCGAGTTTAACCGGGGGTGCCTCTCCCGGCTCTAGAACCTGGGAGCGCTTTATCCGGTGGCTTGGAATCAACCCCGCCGGTTTAGGTTTCAGGAAGAGAAGGCAGGCGGGATCCCTGGGAGGCCGGCTGTGAGCCCGTCTGCATGCCGGTAACTCCGCCCCCGCACAGGTTTTTGAGAGCAGCGCCCGTGAAGCTGGACATTGGCTTGCCACACCGAGGGCAGGGTTCGGGCTCGCCCTCGTCATCTGCATCCATCATCACGCCGCAGTCGTCGCAGTTCCAATTAGCCATTGTGTACTCCCTTGGGTCGATCGACCGGTGAACGCTAAGCGAATCCGGGCAAGTCTCACGATGAGGGTGCCATGAAACAACTCGAGGCTCAAGCCGTCGGTGTCGTCATCGGGAGCCGGGATCAGCGTGCCGGTCATCCACAACAGGCCGTTGACGCCGTACGGCGCGTCGTGATATGCATAACTCATGCATGACCGAGTCGCGAATCTCCTCGGCGCTACAGCGTTGAACGTGGCAGATCTAGCCCTTTCGGCCATACGTCAGGTGGCGGACGTCGGCGACAGCGCAAGTGCTGCCCTGGTTACTTTGGCCGAACACCCCCGACTGTCGGTGACCGGCCTGGGCGGACGCATCGGCTTGAGTCAGCCGGCCGCGGCGCGGATGGTGGACGGCTTGATCGAGCGAGGCTTGGTGACACGTCAGCCCGGTTCCGGGCGGACCGTTGAGATCCAACTGACGCGCTCAGGCCGAAGGACAGCTGCCAAACTGCTCAACGCCCGCAGCCAAGCACTCGGCGAGCTGATCAAGGATATGGACGCGCACGAGCTGGAAACGCTCGCTCGACTCCTTGGAAAGGTCCTCTACGCAGTTCACCCGTGCATCGAAAGGACCAGCACCACACCACCCGACCAGATCGGCATCCTGGTGTGCCGTCTCTGTGATCGGGCTGCCTGCCGACAGCACGGAGAGCCGTGCCCGGTCACGGAGGCGCAGAACGCCGACGCCCGCGCAGAGGACCGGCATGGCTAGGGAGAGGACCGGCATGGCTAGAAGGACATACCTCTACGCCGATCGGGTCCAGGAAGGCGATGCGGCGAACGATGGCTGCCCGCATTGCCGGTCGTCCGCCCACAAGCTTCTCTCCTGCCACCGCACGTCCGAAGGCATGGTCGTCTGGACTCGATGCAACTGCGGTGCGGTTCACGCCCGGCTCCAGGACCAGGTCGTCGCCTCTGGAAGACCTGCCGGGGAAGGTGGCGCGGTCCACCACCAGCACGCTGTAGCCCTTGCGAGCGAGCAGCATGGCAAGCGGAGATCCGGCGGAGCAGTCTCCAATCACGATGACGTCGAAGCGGGCATCCGCCGGGGATGATGCGCTCATTAGTGGCACGCCGGCTCCGAGGGCGTCTCGCGGGTGTTGCAGTACATCTGCACCACCAACTTCTCGAGCACCTCGCAGTGGCCTAGGATGAAGTCCAAGATCTTGGGCCGAAACGGCTCGTCGGTGCCCCTTACCTGGGGGAACTAACTGTGGAGAGCGTTGTACTGGCTGAAAACAGCTCGACCGAGGCTCGACAACCCCAGAATAAGAAGTAGGGCGCACATTACGAACGCAGCAGTGGCGACTATTCTGACT
>DATLGP010000220.1:0-2511 GCA_035540395.1 Actinomycetota bacterium | reverse complement strand
GCCAGGGCCGCCATTCCGCCGCCGAGGGCAAGCGACCCGGTGTCTCCCATGAAGATCTTTGCCGGAGCCGCGTTCCACCACAGGAACCCGGCGAGCGCGCCGAGGAGGCTGGCGGCCACCAGGGCCAGGTCCAGCGAGTGGGGGGCCACATAGCATCCGGCTTCGCCTCCGAGGCCGCCGCAGACGTGTCTCACCTGCCAGAAGGCGATGATCACGTAGGCGCCCATCACCATGGCGCCCGAACCCGAGCATAGGCCGTCGAGGCCGTCGGCCAGGTTGGTGCCGTTGGTGGTGGCCGCGATGATCAAAAAGATCCATAGGACAAAGACGATTCCCACCAGCCCGACGCCGAGCGGCCGCACGAACGAGACCTCCTGAACGGCCTGGGTGTGGGGAACCACTGCCACAAAACCGACCGCGATCGCAGCCTGGCCCAGGATCTTGGTCGTCTTGTTCAAACCGAGTGACCGGCGCCGGGAGATCTTCAGGTAATCGTCGACGAATCCCAGAAGGCCCATCGCCCCCACCGTGGCGATGGCGAGCAAGCCGCTGGTGGTGAACTCGGTAACTCTGCCGACGTAGTGCGAGATCACATAAGCGGTAATGGCGCCGCCGATGATCACCACTCCCCCCATGGTCGGGGTGCCCTTCTTGACGAAGTGGGCCTTGGGGCCGTCCTCCCGGACGAACTGCCCGATGCTCCGCCGTCTCAGTATCCGGATGGCCAGCGGGGTGGAGATCAGGACGAAGAAGAACGAAAAGCCCGCCGCGGCCAGGATCGCGATCAAGCGCCGGCCATCCCCTGCTCGACGATGTCGGACACCGCTTCCAGCGCGGCCACCCGCGACCCCTTTATAAGAAGGACATCCCCGGCCTGCAGCCGGCCGATGGCTGCTGCCGCTGCCGCCGCGTCGGCCACCTGCACGACATCGGACATTCCCTCCTGCCGGGCCCCTTCGGCGATCGGCTCGGCGGCGGAACCGACCACCACCAGCCTGGCCGCCAGCGAGGCCGCCAGGGCGCCGATCCGCCGGTGCTCGGTCTCGGCCAGCCTGCCCAGCTCCGCCATGTGGCCGAGAATCGCCAGCAGCCGCCCCCCCTGCCTGACCATCCCGGCGCAGGTCTGCAGGGCCGACGCCACCGAGGCCGGACTCGCGTTGTAGGCGTCGTTGACCATCACCGCGTCCCCCACCTGCCTCACCTGCATGCGCCAGGGCGAGATCTTTGCCGCCTCCAGGCCAATCCGGCAGTCATCCAATGTCAAACCGAGTGCCATGGCGGCGGTGGAGGCGGCCAGGGCATTGGCCACCTGGTGGGCCCCGCTCGCCTGCATGCTCACCCATATCCCCTTCTGAGCCCCCCGGAACAGCCGGAAGGAGGGACGCCCAAGGCGGTCGAGACTCACCTCGCCGGCCCTCAGCCAGGCATCGGGCGACACCCCGAAGGTCAGCACGTCCACCAGGTTGCCCCGCCGGGAAGCCATTTTGGCAACCAGCGGGTCGTCGGCGTTCAGGATTGCCGCGCCACCTTCGGGAATTGCCTCCACCAGCCCGCCCTTGGCCTGGGCGATGGCGGCCCGGGAGCCGAAGGTCTCGTAGTGTGTCACCCCCACGTTGGTCACGACCCCTATGTGCGGCCGGGCAAGCTCGCATAGCTGGGCTATCTGCCCGATGCCCCGGGTCCCCATCTCGGTGATAACCACCCGGGTGTCGGACCGGGTCCTGAGTAGCGTGAGCGGCACCCCCAGCTCGTTGTTGAAGGACCTCTCGGACGCCACCACCGGCATCTGCTGCTGCACTATTGACGCCAGCAAATCCTTCACCGACGTCTTGCCGGTGGAGCCGGTGATGCCGACCACCACCGGGTTCAGGACGTCGCGCACCCACCCGGCGAGCGCGGCAACGGCGGCCATGCCGTCGGCGACGACCACCCGGCGGCCGGCCTCTACCTCCACCGGCCGCTCCACTACCACCGCACTGGCACCCCGAAGGAGTGCGTCCCTGGCGTAGTCGTGGCCGTCGAGATAGTCGCCCTTCAGGGCAAAGAAAACGTCCCCGGGTTTGACCACGCGCGAGTCGACCGCCACTCCCGTGATCCGGGCGGTCCGGTCAAGCTCTTCCACCGCGGCGCCCATCACCCGCGCCGCGTCCAGCAATGAAATGTTCATTTCGCCACTCCGATCAGACCCCCGAAGACAATAAAGCCGGCCCGGCCGCGGCGCGAGCCGCTTCCCGCAACGGGCTCCCCCGGCTCACGAACGGGCCCGCAGTATGTCCGCGGCAACCAGCCGGTCGTCAAACGGCAGGACCGTGCCCCCTACGTCCTGGCCGGTCTCGTGTCCCTTGCCTGCTATGACCACAACGTCTCCTGTGCGGGCTGATTCGATGGCCTCGGCAATCGCCTCCGCCCGGTCCGCGATTATCCGGTATCCCTCCGGAGGTGGTGCCCCGGCAAGGCCTTGTTCGATTTCTTGCAGAATCGCCCCCGGCTCCTCGCTCCTCGGGTTGTCGG
>DATLGP010000219.1:0-9311 GCA_035540395.1 Actinomycetota bacterium | reverse complement strand
GGCCAGGACCGACGCCGTGCCGGCCGAAAGCGCCTGGAGGGAAGACACCTGCCTGGAAGCAGAGGAGACGGACGGCGGTGGTTGCTCTGTCACCGCAGCAAACACCAGGGCTAGCGGGGCGGTTACGGCGATCAGGATGCCGGCAATCCAAACAGCTGCACGCCTCCCGCCCAGGCCCATCATCGGCTTAGCCTAAACCCTTTCTCAGGATTCTCGCGAAAACCTCAGGCTGAAGATCCTTTCAGGGCGGCGAACTCCTCCCGAAGTTGGGCTGCCGCCTGGACCATGTTCTTGAGACTCGGCTCGGTCTCCGCCCATCCCCGAGTCTTCAGCCCGCAATCCGGGTTTACCCAGATCCAGCGGCGGTCAAGCTTGCCGGCCGCCACTCGCAGCTTCTCGGCCATCTCGTCGACGGACGGGATTCGCGGGGAATGGATGTCGTAGACCCCCGGGCCTACTGCGCGGACGTATCCGGCCCTGACGAAGTCGTCCAACAACTCCATGTTGGAGCGGGCGGCCTCGATCAGCGCTACATCGGCATCCAGCATGTCGATCGCTTCCATGATGTCGCCGAACTCTGAATAGCACATATGCATCTGGATGTTGGTTCGGTCGGCGACTCCGGAGGTGGTCAGCCGGAAGCATCGCACGGCCCAATCCAGATACTCCCGAGCCCGCTCCGAGCGCAGCGGCATGCCTTCACGCAGGGCTGCCTCGTCGACCTGGATCACCCGGAACCCTGCCGCCTCCAGGTCGTTGACCTCGTCACGAATAGCCAGAGCCAGTTGCGAACAGGTGTCCTCCCACGGCTGGTCGTCCCGCACGAACGACCAAACGAGCATCGTGACGGGACCGGTGAGCATGCCCTTCACCGGGCGGTCGGTCAAGGATTGGGCGTACCTGGCCCACTCCACGGTCATGGGGTGCGGCCGGGAGATATCGCCGTAAATGACCGGCGGACGGACGTAGCGGCTGCCGTAGGACTGAACCCACCCGTTGGTGGTGAACAGATACCCCTCCATCTGCTCGGCGAAGTACTGGACCATGTCGTTGCGCTCGGGCTCGCCGTGCACCAGGACGTCGATGTCCAGCTTCTCCTGGAAGCGGATGACCCGCTGCACCTCACGCCGCATCTCCTCGGTGTATTCCTCGGGCGTGATGGATCCGGACCGCAGCAGGGCCCGAGCCCGCCGAATCTCGTCGGTCTGCGGGTAGGAGCCGATGGTCGTGGTGGGAAACAGGGGCAGGTTCAACTCCGCCTGCTGCACGGTAGAGCGATCCGAGTAGGCGGAGGCACGGGCGAAGTCTTTGTCCGTAAGACCCTTGAGCCGTTCGCGCACCTGGGAGTTTACCGACCGCGAAGACGTGCGCCGGCTCTCGAGGGTCGCCTGATTCGCCGAAAGCTCGGAAGCGATGGCATCCGTACCTTCGCCGAAACCCTTTGTGATGGTCACCAGCTCCCCCACCTTTTGCACCGCGAAAGCCAGCCAGCCGCCGATCTCCGGATCGAGGTCGGCCTCCAGGGACAGGTCCACGGGGACGTGTTGCAGTGACGACGAGGTGGACACCACAATCTCGGCCGCCGCATCTTTCAAACGGTCCAGCAGGTCCAAAGACCTGCGGAAGTCATTGATCCAGATGTTGCGCCCGTTGACGATCCCGGCGAAAAGGGTTTTGTCGCCCAGGCCGCCGTACCGGGCAATCAGCTTCTCATTCTCTGCCCCGGCGGCAAAGTCCAGACCGACCCCCTCGACGGGAAGGTCGCGCAGCACCGGGTAGGCGTCTCCGACGTGGTCGAAGTAGGTCTTGACCAGGATCTTGGGCCTTCCGGGAACCTTGGAGAGCCGGTCGTACGCCGCCTTCAGCGCCTCCAGGTCGGCGGCGGAGCGATCCTGGACAAGGGCCGGCTCGTCGAGCTGGACCCACTCGGCACCTTCTGCTCCCAGCCTGGCCAGGACTTCCTCGTAAACCGGGAGGAGGCCGGGCAGCAACGACAGGGGGTCGAAGTCCTGGTCGACGTGGGGGGCGGGCTTGCCCAGAAGGAGGAAGTTAACCGGACCCACCAGAACCGGCACGGTCTGGATACCCTGGCTTTTGGCTTCCAGGTACTCGGCAACCGGCTTGTCACTGCACAGCTTGAACCTGGTGTCCGGCGCCAGCTCCGCAACGATGTAGTGGTAGTTCGTGTTGAACCACTTGGTCATCTCCATCGCAACCACGTCCTGACCGGCCGTCTGACGGCCGCGAGCCATCGCGAAGTAGGTGTCCAGGTCAACCGGCCCGCCGGAGTGCTGGTAGCGATCGGGGACCGCGCCGACCATGCTTATGGCATCCAGGGTCTGGTCGTAGAAAGAAAAGTCGCCGGAGGGAATCAGATCGACACCGGCATCCCTCATGAGTTTCCAATTCTGGCTGCGCAGGCCGGCGGCTGCCCGGTTGAGCTCTTCCGCTGACGTCTTCCCCTTCCAGTAGCCCTCGGTGGCGAATTTCAGCTCACGGCGGGGGCCGATTCTGGGAAATCCTGAAACATTTGAACGTGCCATCTAGATCTGCTCCTCCAACTCGGGTCCCGGTCGCGGCCTCCGGCTTGATATGGGCAACGCCTGGATTGACATCCCGCACCGGCCAACTACCCAGGCCCGCTGGAATTTGGACTCGGGGGACATTGGGTGGCGACACGTTAGATTAACCGACGAAGCAGATCTGCGGGCTCGCCGAAGGCCCGCAGCTGCTGGGAGGCTGCGGGCCTTCGGCGTGCCGGTGGTTACGGCAGGTACTTGTCGGCCGCGGCCACCAGGTCCTTGGTGCAGGGATCGCCCACGAGCGGCCGGACGAAGAACGGCAGCTCTTTGACCATCAGTCCCATGAACCTCTTCACGGCCGGGTCGGCACACATGTTACCGAGGTAAATCTGAGCCTCCTCGGCGCACATGTTCTTGCCGAGGGCCGCGTTGAGCTGCTGCTCCACGCCCGCTGCCACCGCCGCCTGATCCGGGTTCGATGCCTTGGCTTTCGCCACAAGGCGCAACAGCCACTGGATCTTCGCGTCGTCGAGCCGGGCGCAGTTCTCGGTACCGGCGATGGCGCTCCCGGGGAGGCCGGCAGAAGCGTTTGCCGGTCCCGCACCGCGGGCAGTGCCTTTGCCTGCCGCGGGCTTAGCCACGACGTGCCGGACCACCTTTCTCACCACGGTCCGGGCTACCGGTGCTTCTTCAACGTTGAGGTCGGCGATGTGGACCTGCTCGGCGGCCGTAAAGGCTGCGATGTGATTGACGGAGTCCGGAACCGATGCGGCAGCGGCACTCGGACCGTTGAGCAGGCCGAAGGCTGCGCCTCCGCCGACGCCTGCCACCAGCAGGACAAACGAAAGCGATACATTCATGACGGCAGTGGCCGCGACAGATCTGGGCTGCATGATTCTTCTCCTTGATTAAAGCCCTAGAGGGCGGCTGATTACTTAAGCGGGCTGGTGAGAATGTCCAGGCCGGTTCCCAGTAGACCCAGCCCGCTGCCGACCAGATTCAGTGTGCCCCCGACCACGGTTCCCACTCCTCCGACGACTCCCCCGACGAGGTTGGGCTGGCCGCCCGGCTGAGACGTGGCGGCGACCACGGGGATGGCTGAGATCTGAGCAACTACTGCGCCCGTCTGGTTCACGAGGTGGGAGACACCATCGACGCCGGCAAATCCGACCCGCTGGGCCTCGACCAGGCAGTTGGCGGCCGCGCCGCCGACGGCATTTGCATGGGCGAGCAGAGCCTGGCCCTGTTCACCGGTAGTAATGGCGGGGATGGCCCCCACCACAGCGTTAAGGGCGTTGGTGACATCGGCGACACATTGAGGTGCGGGCACCGCAGGTGCGACGGGGACCGGTGGGGCCGGCTCTTGGGCCGGCTGGACGACAATTACTTCTTCGACCACTTCTTCCGCGGGCACCTCAAGGTCCCTCGGCTGCACCACCCAGGTGGGGAAATCGAGCGTAACGCCCGGAGCTACCTGGCTACCGGCTGCCGCGGCCACCATGTAGTGCTTGGGACTACCGAAGCCGGAAACCTGGCCGGTGAGGACGAGACCTCCGAGGACGCCGGTCACGACGAGCGCTACCGCGGCGAACTTACCGAAAACTGAACCAAAGACTGCCTTGAACACTTGAAAACCTCCCCGCTTGGGGGCTCGGGGGAGCCCAACTCCTGCTGGTTAAGTAATCGGCAAGAATCGGAAAAGTTTCACCAAAAGTTAGAGTGCTGGTTAATGGCACTCTGAATTTCCTAAGTGTTCAGGGGCAATTGGGACGGTAGAACCGAGCGTCCCGTTACCGTGCCTAACTCCTTGTCGACAGGCTGAGGGCGAAGTAGCCGTCGAGATCGGTCCACCACTGCGCAGGCTTCAGCCCGGCATCCGCCAACTCCGCCTCCAGGCCCTCGCGGCGGAATTTGGCGCTGATCTCGGTATGGATGAGCTCTCCGAAGGCGAGGTCGACGTCCAGGCAAATCTCCTGCAGGCGGGCTCTCTGCCGGCGGATCGACCGGAGGAACATCTCCATCTGCTCCGTCTCCGGGTTAAACCGGGCGACATGCCGGAAGCCGTCGCGGTCGAAATTGCCGCCGAGACGGTCATTGAGGACCGACAGCATGTTCAGGTTGAACGCGGCGGAGATGCCCGCCGAATCGTTGTAGGCGGCCTCGATGATCGCCACGTCCTTGATAAGGTCAACCCCGAGAAGAAACGAGTCCCCCGGCTTCAAGCTCGCGGAGAGCCGGTCAAACAGGGCTCTGCGTTGCGTGGGTTCCAGGTTTCCGATGGTGCTTCCCAAAAAGATCACCAGCGTCCGCTCGGGGAGGGCGATCGCCGTGAGGTGCCGCTCGAAGTCACCCACGATGCCCTGCACCTCGAGATTCGGGTAGCGGTCCAACAGCTCGCCGGCAGCCTGGGTGAGAATCTTTCCGTCGACATCGAAGGGCACAAAGCGCCTCAGGGTGGACCGACCCTGAAAGGCATCCAGGAGCACCCGGGTCTTCTCCGAGAGGCCGCAGCCGAGCTCGACCATGGCTTCCGCCCCGCTCAGCTCCACAATCGCCGCCGCCCGCTCTTGAAGGATCTGCCGCTCGGAGCGGGTCAGGTAGTACTCGGGCAGCCGGGTGATCTCATCGAACAGCATCGAGCCTGTGTAGTCGTAGAACCACTTCGAGGGGATGCTTTTGCCGGCGGCCGAGAGGCCTTTCCTCGCGTCCCGTCGCAGCTCCAGGTCCAGCTCGATGGGATCCAGGTGTGAGGTGAGGCCAGGCGACCCGGATACAGATACGGCTCCCTGCGGGCTCATTTGTCCTCCTTGAGCGGCCTCATCGCCACCTCGCCGCCCCCTGCCTCCACCACCGAGCCGTCCGGCACCTGCTCCCAGGCGGGGTCGTCATCCACCGGTTCCGATGCCACCACCACTGCCCCTGGGGGTAGCTCCCCCCCGCAGAGAACGAAGAGCGAGTCTCCGCACGCAGTGGCGTAGAGGGACCGGTCGTTCATCAGCAGAAAGTTGAAGGTGCCCCCCGACAGCTCGAGGCCTCGGTCGATGCACCAGCCGAGCGCCTCCCCGGGGGGCATTCCGTCCTGAAGGCGGTCCAGGATGAGTGCAAACAGCACTTCGGAGTCGCTCGTTCCCCGGATGGAGGCGATCCGGACATCCGATACCATCCTGCGGAGCGCGACCCCGGCCGGCCCATCGAAATCCTTCACCATGCCGTTGTGGGAGAACAGCCACTCCGGGGAGGTGAACGGAGAAGTGCTGCTTTCCTCCGCGGCGCTGCCGGTGGTGGCATCCCGTACCGCGGCCAGAAATGCCCCGGACGAGATCACACCGGCAATGCTGGCAAAGGTGACGTCGCTCCAGATGGGCTTGTCCCTGCGATAGACCGCCGGTTCCGGCCGCGACTGCGGAGCGAACCAGCCGCAGCCGAACCCGTCGGCGTTGACCGTGCCGTGGCGCTGGAACTTCGGCCGGTAGGACTGGTGCAGCAGCGAGTGGCTCGGGCTGAGAAGGAGGCTCTCCAGACTGACGGACGGCCCGAGATAGGCGATGTGCCGGCACACGGCTCAGGCGCCCCGGGCGCAGCGGAAGCCGCTGAAGATCTGCCGCCTGATGGGGTGGTCCCAATTGCGAAAGGTGTTCCGGACGGCGGCCGGGTGGGTGGCCCAGGAGCCGCCCCTCAAAACCTTGTAGTCCTTTCCGTAGAACACCTCCGAGTACTCCGGGTACGGGAAGCCCACCGATCCCGGGTAAGCAGTGAAGTCCGACGAAGTCCACTCCCAGACGTCACCGATCATCTGCCGGCAGCCGTATGCACTCGCGCCGTCGGGGTAGGAGCCGGCTGGAGTGGGGTGAAAGTAACGCTGGTCCAGGTTCGCCACCTGAGCGGTCGGCTCGAAGTCGCCCCAGGGATAGCGCCGCTTGGCCGACGTACGCGGATCCCAGGAAGCCGCTTTCTCCCACTCCGCCTCCGTAGGAAGGCGCTTGCCCGCCCACCGGGCATAGGCGTCGGCTTCGAACCAGCAGACGTGCTGCACCGGCTCGTCGGGCGGCAGAGCCTCGCGGCGGCCGAACCGGGTGCGTACCCAGCCCGACACGTCTCGTTCCCAGAACTGGGGATGGCGAAGCCCCTGGTCCGTGCGGTGAGCCCACCCGCGGCCGGTCCACCAACGGCGCTCGTCGTAGCCGCCATCCTCCATAAAGCCCAGATAGTCCCGATTGGTCACCGGCAGGGTGTCGATCCAAAAGGTGTCGACGTGCATCGTGTGCGCCGGCCGTTCGTTGTCGTAGGACCACGGTTCGGTGTTCGTGCCCATCACAAAGGGGCCCCCCGGCACGACGACCTCCCCACCGGCGGCCGGCTCCGCCGGAGGAGGAGGCGGGTTGCCGACCGGGTACTCACCGGGCCTGAGCTGGAGCGTGGCCAGCATCGTTTCGTCGTGCTGGTGCTCATGCTGGATGACCATGCCGTAAACGTAGCCGTCCGCCAGAAGCGGGTTGGCTGGGTCCAGCTCTATCTGCTCCAGCGTGTCCAGCACGCGCCCGCGCACATCCGAGATGTAGACACGAGACTGCGCCGGGTCCAGCAGCTTCAGGCGGGTTCGCTCCCGGCGGGCATGGCGGAAAGCATCGTAGATGTCGTCCAGCTCGGGGTCTCGGGCGGACAGGCCGGCAATGGTGCGCAAAAGCCAGATCTCTTCAAAGTTTCCTACGTGGGCCAGGTCCCAGACCAGCGGCGACATCAGGGGCGAGTGCTGAGCAACCAGGTCCTGCTCGGGGACCGGGTCCAGAAGGTCCAGCGAACGCCGCCGGACCGTCTCCAGCTGCCGGGCCGCAAGCTCTTTTATGTCCATGTGCACTCCATCGAACCGAGCTCCAGAAGACTGCTGCCCCTTCCCCAGGCCTCCAGCTGTTCGTCGGCCGGCGACCGGCCCTTCTGTACGAATTTGCGGTTGTAGGCTTCGACGACCGCTGCCGTCTCGTCGTCAACCTCCAGCCGCTCTATCGCATCGAGCGCCGTGTTGAAAACTCCCTGGGCGGTGTGCGACAGCAGCTCGTTCTCCATCCCCTGGCGGGCGGCCACCTCCCACAGGTCCGCCGTCGGCTCCACCAGGCGGTCGATCCGGCGCGCCGCCTCCTCGTCGTAGACCATCGATGCCACCACCACCGGAACCCTCCACCAGGGGTCGGGAAGCGCGTCGATCATCCTTAGTTCGAGCCAGCCTTTCGGCCGGATCGGTGGAAACAGCGTCGAGAGATGAACCGTCAGGTCCTCCAGGTCCGGAAAGCCGAGACCGTGACCCTGCTCGAGCCATTGGGCAAAGGTCATCCTCTGCTGGATGGCCTCTGCACCTCCCCGGTGGCGAATGAACATCACCCTGGCCCGGAGCGCATAGGTGGCCCAAGCCTCGACCGGGTCCCCGACCGGCGATGTCGGGAGGGTGCGCGACGGGTCGAGTGCCTGCCACAGGGCGAGCCGCGAAGACTTCCAGCCGGTGGGGCTGCCGCGGGCAATCGCCGAATTCGCAAAGGCAGCACAAAACGTCGGACCCATGGCGTGCACCAGCCGCCATCGGTCGGCCCCCTCCTCTATGCCGTTCACGTCGAGGTTGACGTGAACCGAGGCGGTGGCCCGCATCATCGATCGGCCCTCGGGCCACCCGGCGTCGAAGTACGCCTCCATGGCTTCGTAGCGGGGCAGTGCAAGAACCCGGCGGCCCGGCCGGATGGGGTCGAGGCCGACCCCTACGAGCTTGATACCGTGGCTGCTCAATATGCTACGAACAAAATCCAGGTCTTTGCCGGCGGCAGTACAGGTGGCGGAGGCAGACCGGCCGGCGATGGAGCTGATCTCGAGCTGACCCCCCGGCTCGAAGCTCAGGGTGCTGCCGCAGGGAAGCGGCCTGGTGCAATCGAGAATCCTTTTCAGGCGCTCCAGGGGAACGTAGGCGCCCGGGTCATCCTCGAAGACCGGGAACCACTCGATCTCCACTCCGATCCTCCCCTCGACCGACGAGGTAAAGATCGTGGAGCGAACGTGACTCAGAACGTCCGCCCGGGTGAGTGATGGTTTGCTGGCGGTCAAATCACGGACCAAGCGGGAGATGGAGAACCTGGAACCGCTTCCTATGAAGCATGCGCGTGCTCAAAAGCTGTCGTCTCATTGGAGGCCTCCATGCACGTCAGGGCGGGTTTTCTACCTACCCAACCATCATTCCATCAATCCTCGGTTAGTCCCTTTCGCGCCCCGACGGGCGAGCCGTCTGTTTTGTCTGGACCTTAACCGCGGTTCGAAACCTGCCGATAGGGTTGCCATGGACATCAATTCAGCCACCTGGCAGGTAGCCGTCGAGACGGCCGGCATCTGGCCGTCGAGCGTGGTTCTGGGTCCCGACGAGAGGATCTTTCTGATTCAGTACCACCGGCCGAACGGAGACTCCCGGGTGCTGGTGGTCGGCCGCAGGACCCGCATATTCGCCGATCAGAGCTCACTCGACCGGTTCCTGTCGGGCAACCACGCCGGGGTCTCCAATGAGATCCATCTGGCGTTGGAGGTCCTTTTGAGCCTCACTCCCGAAGGGCTGGCAGCGGAACTCTTCCCCCGCCATCTCGTCGAGCAGTCCGTCTTTTGGATCGCCGGCGGCAGGATGCTTGCGGGCGAGGGGCAGGCGCAGCGGTTGCTGGACACGCTGGCCTTCTTGAACGACTGGCACGAGTCGCTACGGGAGCAGGACGTGGTGGACCGATGGCCCGCCGAGCTCGACAACGCCGCCGAGATTCTCACCGACCTGGT
>DATLGP010000218.1:0-10783 GCA_035540395.1 Actinomycetota bacterium | reverse complement strand
GTCAGTCACCGGCGACCGGCTCGGGGAGCAACGGCTCGGCGGGCGTTCCTTCCGGCTGGGAGACCGTCGAGCTCGGCGACACCGGCTACGCCGTCTCCCACCCGCCGTCGTGGTCGGTCCGGAACAACGCGCTCGGCGATGGCAGCTCTTTGAGGATCAACGGACCCCGGGGAAGTTACCTGCTGGTCGACTGGACGGACGACCCGGGTCCCGACGCTTTGCAGGCGTGGGAAACGCTGGCGGCGAGCTTCTCCCAGCGGCACCAGAATTACCGTGAGATTCGTCTGGAGAGGACCAGCTTCCAGGGATTTGCGACTGCGGCCATCTGGGAGTGGACCTACACGCAGCGGGGGGCAGACCTGCGAGCGGCAAACCTGGGCTTTGCCGACGACGACTACGGATTCGCCCTCAACTTCCAGACCCGTGCCTCCGATTGGGCCTCCTCCCAGGACGAGTGGGAGGCGTTCAAGACCAGCTTCAGAGAAACCTAAACGGCAACAGCCGCTGCCGGCGAGGCCGGCATTGTGTAACCTTTCGCCATCGAAGAATTTGAGGTGAAAGTGCTTATACGCATTCCCAGGCCCACACCCCGGCCGCACGACGGCGTGGAGTGTTTGGTCCTGCCGCGCAGGCCCGTATTCGACCGGACGAGATGACCGCCGACCCCGGCACCGGCGATGTTCGCAGAGCGCGTGCTCGCCGGGGCGAGGGGGACAAGTTGCGCTCGGAGATCCTTGACGCTGCGCAGGCCCTGCTGGAGAAAACTTCTGATGAGAGCGCAGTATCGATCCGGTCGGTAGCCGAAGCCGTGGGCATCACGCCCCCCTCCATCTATCTGCACTTTGCCGACAAGCAGCAGCTGCTGATCGCGGTCTGCGAGAGAAGCTTCGCCCAGGTGAGTGCCGCAGTTGAGGATGCGGCGCGCGACGCCGCCGACGCGCTGGAGGCTTTGGGCCTTGCCGGCCGGGCCTACGCGAAATTCGGACTCGAGCACCCCGAGCAGTACCGCATCCTGTTCATGAGAAAGGCGCCGCCCGAGATCGAACAGATGGAGGTCGAACGGCTGAAGAACAGCTCCGGCTTCCACTTCCTGCTCGGCGCGGTTCAGGAATGTATGGACGGCGGCCTGATGCGCCGGGGAGATCCCGTCCTAGCGGCGGTTGGCCTCTGGGCGGCGGTTCATGGGGTCACCTCGCTCCTCATCTGCAAGCCGGGCTTCGGATGGCCGCCGCTCGAGGCGATGATCGACTCCGTGGTGGGTGCCTACCTGCGGGGGCTGGGTCCGGTGGCAGAAGCCCGATGACGGGTTGGTGGCAGTATTATTAGGGTGTCCTAACAAGAAGTGTTGACGGCGCTAACTACGATGTCGTAGGGTTGGGCTCTCCTCTCCAGCCGACATGGGGATTGGAACAAGGGGTTGCACGCCATGGTGATCCCGGTTACGAAGGGCCGCCGACCGACAGGCGGCCCTTCGTGTTTTCGAGACATGATTCGAGCCTATGGCTCTCAGCCCTGCTTCGTGAAGTTCAGCGCGAATTCCATGACGCCGTGATCTTCCGTCTGCGCCGGCCCTCCGCTGGGGTTGCCGATGTTGTAGTCGGCGAAGACGATCGGTATCGAGCCGGTGATCTGGATCTGACCGCCCGCCCTCACCCCTTTGAGATCGAAGGTGACCTCATTCGTCACTCCGTGGGCGGTCAATTCCCCGGTGGCGGTCGCCGAACCCTCGGTCTGCTGGGGTTGTACCGAACTGAGATCCAGTGGCCGGGTCAGCCGGAAGGAAGCGGTCGGGTACCGGTCGGTTTCCATTATCCGGCCGTGGAACTGACGGTCCCGGCGAACCTCGTCGCTCTGCACGCTCCTTAGGTCGGCCTCGAAGCTGCCTTCGACCACCGCCGAACCCTCGATGGTGAACGAGCCCTCCACGTCGGACGTCCGGCCTACCGCTTCGGCGCTTTGGCCGAACAGGATCTCCCGGACGCGGTAGCCCACCTGGGATCCCTCGGCCACCACCCAGGTGCCGTCCAGGGTGATGCTCGGGTCTACCGTCCCGGCCAATGCGGGGGTGGTGTCCAGCCGTTCCGGGGCCTCGTCTCGCAGCAGGTTCAGGTATATGAAGGTGCCGGCCACCGGCAGAACGACCGCTGCGATCAAACCGAATACTGCCCATTTCATCCACGGCTTACCTCTCGAACGATCACTCAATCAGGTTCTCCCTTCCCCCTTCCCATTTCCGGCGCGGCCCGAGGTGACTCGATATGGGTACATGGTTGCTCCATCCGCCGGCCGTTCTTCAGCCGATTATCGAATCGAAACCTGGGAACAAGCTGTGAGCCGGCTGAAAACTTCTATCAACCGGGCCAGGCGAGGGTCCACGCGGTTTGCCTTCCAGCGCCATTGTGATGAGTATTGGATGGTGAACAGTCCACGGCCGGTTCCCGCAGTTGCTTCCAAGCCGGAACGGCCGAAGCTCTCCGCCGAGGATCTGACGCGGTTCGAAGAAGAGGCTCTGCCTTTGGCCAACGCGCTCTACGGGGGCGCTCTCAGGATGACCAGAAACCCGGCGGATGCCGCCGACCTGGTCCAGGAGACGTTCCTGCGGGCGTTCAGGTCCTGGAGCCAGTTCAAAGAGGGGACCAACCTGAAGGCCTGGCTCTACCGCATCCTCACCAACCTCTACATCAGCTCCTACCGGGTGAAAAAGCGGGAGCCCCAACTGGTCTCAACCAGCGAGTCCGGCGACTTCGACCTGTACCAGTCGCTGGTGGACCAGAAACATGTGGCGCAGTCCGCCGAGTCCATCGTGATCGACTCGCTGGGTGACGAGGACATCCAAAAGGCTCTTTCCGATCTGCCGGACGACTTTCGGATGGCCGTTTCCCTGGCCGATGTGGACGGGTTCTCGTACCGGGAGATAGCCGATATGCTGGACATTCCGATAGGCACAGTGATGTCCCGGCTGCATCGCGGAAGAAAATCACTCCAGAAAGCGTTGTGGGGTTTGGCCGAGCAGAGGGGTTTGGTCGGTCAGGGAGGCAAGACTTAGATGAACGACGAAGATCACTGCCAAAAGCTCGTCGGATCGCTCTACCAACTCCTTGATGGAGAGGTGACCGAGGGCCAGGTCCAGTTCCTTTCCGAGCACCTGGCTGAATGCGGGCCCTGTCTGGAGCGGCTGGGCGTGGAGATGCACTTCACACTGTTGGTTCGGAGCCGGTGCCAGTACGAGGCGCCGTGTCCGACTCAGTTGATCGTTAACATCAAGTCGGCGCTTCAGGCCGAGATCAGCTCCTTCGGCTAACCCACCTCGGAGACAAACCCGGCTCAGCCGGAGATGAGGGCGGCAAGCTCGAAGTGGTGGCCATCGGGACGGGACCACCTTCCTCCCCAGCGAAACCCCCACTTCTCGAAGATCGCTACCACCGCGGGGTCCATGTTCGGTTTTGCGCCCGCGGGGTTGTCGGCTACGTTGATATCCACCGCGAGGCCCCATGCGTGCATCGAGAGTGGTTTCGTGCCGTCTCGCTCGATGAACCGGGGAACATAGCACCCGCCGTACTGACCGGGTTTGATTGAAGCGGACAACCCGGAGTCCCTGATCTCGGTCAGTGCTGCCTCAAGCTGTGGGAGCATGGCCCGGTGACAGGTCACCTGTCCCAGAAGGGGGACGTTCCGGCTGGTGATGTGCCGGGCCACCCACTCCCGGTCCTGGCTGATGGTGCCGTCCGGGTTGGAGATGAAGCGGAAGTTGCCGATTGCCCTCTGCGCCGACGCGCCGGAAAAGAAACGTTCAGTCGCTCCGCCCTGGGTCCGCTCGAAGGTAATGCCGGGCAGCGCTCGATTGAGCGCTTTGAGGGCATCGGAGACGGGGACCTGTTTGTTCAGCCCGACGAGGAGCAGCGTCGGCTCGCCCAGACCCAGCTTGGTGGCCTGATCCATCGACATCATGGCGCCTGCGAGGTTGGGAATCCCGCTGGAGGCCAGCCCGCCGACCCGCAGCACGCGGCGGCCGGCCGGGCCTTTGGCGGCCAGCGTTTGCAGCGGCTTGCCTCCAAAAATCTGGTACTGCTCGTGGGCGATCAGCATCTGAGATCGGTGAAGTCCCTCCCACACGAACTTCGCCTTGGCTGTGGTTTCCGGCGTCAGGGGGCGGAACTCGTCGGGGCTCACTGCGGCCACGCTGACCTGCGCGTCACCGCCGGGGACCTCGACCACCAGGTTTGCCAGCAGCACCCGAGCCGCGGCCGCCACCTCGGGCAGGGAGGCTACGGTTTGGATTGCCTCCACCGAGACGCCGTCGGGAAAGGTCGCCTTGAGGGCGGGCCTTACAGTTTCGACTTCATCGGGCACCGGCACCAGCAGGGGCAGGTCCCGGGCTTCTGCCGGTTCGCCGGAGAACGCCACCGCTGCGCTGTTCTCGGAGTCCGAGTCCGAAGCATTGTTGCCGGCAAGCGCCACCACGGCGCCGCTGGTCGAAAGAACTATCAGGGCCAGCACGGCGAGCGTCGACCGGCGGCTCTGCGGGACGGATGCGCTCACGCTCGCTCTGAGACCGGTGTCGCTACAGGGGCCGCCGTCCCGCGAAGCCGGCTTCCCGGGTGTGCCAGAAGCTCACCCGCGGCTCCGGGTCCTTCCAGCACAACAGAACCTCGCGACCGTCGATCAGCGCGGGGAAATCGATCAAACCCTGCTCGACATCCTTTACAGAGATGTCTCTGCGTTCGAACCACTCCTGCTCCTCGTTCATCTGGGCCGCGTACTCTGCCCAGGCACCGCCCCTGGGATCGCCGCCGTTGCTGTGGGACCTGAGAGCGACCGCCGCCCGGTGCCGTGCCACCTCGCGGTACGCCGTCCGGAGGGACTCGAGATGCTCCCTGACTTCAGGGAGTATTTCGTTCGCCGTAAGCTTGGTGTAGCGCATCTGGCCGGACACCCATCCATCTTAATGTCGCCACAGGAAGAACTATGCAAACACTGACCGAGCTGCTAAGGCACGAGACCAGCCTCCACGTCGACGAGGTGGAGCACCTGGACCGGCTTCTGGCGTCCTGGCAGTTGCTCGCAGACCTCTCTTTCGCCGACCTGTTGCTGTGGTGCCCTTTGAAGGACGAGAGCGGGTTTGTCTGTCTGGCGCAGATGCGGCCCTACACCAGTCAGACCCTTTACCCGCACGACCTGGTGGGCAAGCTCCTCCGGCCCGAAGAGCTGGCGGTGGTCGACCGGGTGTACTCGGAGAACCGAAGCTGGCGCAGCGAGAATCCGGTGATCATCGACGGCCTGCCCATTCGCATCGAAGCGATCCCGGTTCCGGTGGGTGACCGGGTGACCGCGGTTATGACCATCCACAGCGCCCCGCTCAAGAACCGCCGCCGCGGGGAGCTGGAGCAGAACTACCTAGAATGCGCTGCGGTGCTCGCCCGGATGGTTGCCCAGGGTATTTTTCCTTTCGGCGGGGAAGCTCTGGATCCTGAGCTCGCCCCCAGGGTAGGTGACGGCATCATCCGGCTGAACATGCTCGGCAAGGTCATGTACGCCAGTCCCAACGCGGTTTCGGCGTTCCGCCGCCTCGGTGTGGTGTCGAACATCCAGGGGGAGAAGCTGTCGGACGTGGGTGTGGACGCCTCGGCGGCGACGCTCGCTCTCGCCACCGGACAGCCGGCGCAGATCGACGTGGAGGTGGGGGCCTCGGTCATGCTGCAGCGGGCACTTCCCTTCCTGGAGGGCAGGGACCGCCGGGTCACCGGTGCCCTGGTCCTGGTGCGCGACGTCACCCAGCTTCGGTACCGGGAGCGGCAGCTCCAGCGCCAGCAGGCGGTCATCCGGGAGGTCCACCACCGGGTGAAGAACAACCTGCAGACGATTGCCAGCCTTTTGCGGCTGCAGGGCAGGCGGGTCCCCGCCGAGGCTCGGCGGGAGCTGGAGGAGGCCACTCGGCGGATAGCCGCCATCGCCCTGGTCCACGAGACCCTGTCCCGGGAGTCCAGCCAGAAGGTCGACTTTGCCGGGGTTGCCGGCCGGCTGATCCGCATGGTTTCCGAGGGTTTGCTGCATCCGGACGGCCGCGTGACGATCCGGCTGGAGGGTGACCCGGGCAAGCTTCACTCCGACCTGGCCACTCCGCTGGCGGTCATCATGGTGGAGCTGCTACAAAACGCAGTAGAGCACGCATTCGCCGACCGCAGCGGCAAGGTTCTGGTGACGATGGCCCGCCGGGACAACCGCCTCCTGATGACGGTCAAGGACGACGGCATCGGGCTGCCCGAGGACACGGGCACAATGAACAGGGGACTGGGTCTTCAGATTGTGTCGGCTCTGGTGGAGAGCGAACTGGGAGGGAGCTTCAGCTACAACTCAGATGGTGGGGCGTGCTTCTCCGTCGACGTCCCCACTGAGCGTCCAGCCGGCATGCTGCCGGTCGCCGGATCCTAAGCGAGAAAAGGGTGGCGGCGTCCGCTCACCACTCCTTTTCGTTCGTCCTCTGAGAGGCCTCCCCAAACCCCGGATTCCTGATGGGTTTCAATCGCCCATTCCAGGCAGTCGTCCTTTACCGGGCAGGGCTGGCAAATGGCTTTGGCCTGTTCGATCTGGTCAAGTGCCGGGCCGGTGGTCCCGATCGGAAAGAAGACGTCCGGATCGGGGATCTCCTTGCAGTTGGCTTGTTGCCGCCAATCCGTTTCCGGAGACGCGCCCGGCTCAAGGTAGAAAGTGATTTCTTTCATGGGGAGTTTTGGGAGAGGTCATATGTCATGGCTGGGAACAGGGGGAGAATATGACGGTGCAGTTAACAACGCAATACCCCCCCAACCCTTTTTCTCACTTCCGGACCCAAGAACGGGTTTGAAATGAACAAAAAGCGGCTTTTTGAGCAGATTTCGGCGCTGCCTGCAGTCTTCGCGCCGATGCTTCCGACGCTCACCGACAAGCCCTTCGACTCGCCCGATCACCTGTTTGAGGTCAAATGGGACGGCGTCCGGGTCCTCGCATTCTGCGATGGATCGTCTACCCGGCTGTACTCGCGTACCGGCCGGGAGTGCACTCATCAGTACCCCGAGTTCGCCGATCTGCACCGCAGGCTTGCGGTGCCCAATGCCGTCCTGGACGGCGAGATCGTGGCCCTCGATGACCATTCCCGGCCCTCGTTCGAACTTCTTCAAAGCCGCATCAACCTTTCCCGGCCCTCCGACATCGCCCGGGGGGTAAGGAGGGTGTCGCTGGACCTGGTCCTGTTCGATCAGGTTTTCGACACCGGAGAGTGGCGTGGGGGTTTGCCGCTCACCGAGCGGATCGACCGGTTGGGGGCAAGCGTGAGTTTTGGGGAGCGGGTGCTTCGCTCCGAGCCCATTCCCACCTTCGGCTGTGCCTTGTTCGAGGCCGCCCGGACCAAAGGCCTGGAGGGGATCGTCGGCAAGGCCGTGGCCAGCCGTTACCTGCCGGGCCGGCGGAGCCGGGACTGGCTGAAGATCAAGACGGTGTACGACATAGACGTGGTGATCGGGGGGTTCAGCGCCGGGATCAACAGCCGCGCCTCCTCGCTGGGCGCCTTGCAGGTGGGCGCCTACGACACCGAGGGGAACCTGCGGTACCTGGGGTCGGTGGGCACCGGGTTCAAGGACCGGGACCTGGTGACGATGAAGGACCGGCTGAAAGCGATCGAGGCCGAAACCAGCCCGTTCCGGGACAAGGTTCCCCTGCGCTCGGTCCGCTGGGTCAAGCCCGAACTGGTGGCCAAGGTGGAATACCGTGAACTAACCAAGGGCCTGCGGCTCCGAGCGCCCTCCTACAAGGGGCTGCGCGACGACAAGCTGCCAAAGGAGTGTCTGCTCCCGGAATAGCCGGTGGGCCCGGCTGAGGGCATCAAACCGGCGTCAGGCCGACTTCTTGGCCTGCGCCTTCTCCCCTTTGTCCGCGGAGTCCTTCTCGCCGGCTTTGGCCTTGGCCTTCGTCGCCTCCACGCTGGCCTTCAGGGCCTCCATCAGGTCCAGGATCTGGGTGGGCTCCTTGGTGGCCTCCACTGCAACCTCCTGGCCCTCGATCTTGGCCTGGACGGCAGCCTCGAGACGCTCACGGTAGGTGTCGCGGAACTCGTCGGGCTGAAAGGTGTCCGACAGGTTCTCGATCAGGCTCTTGGCCATCGCCAGCTCCTGCGGACGGATCTCAACGTCTTTTTGCAGCTCGGCGAAGTCCGGCTCGCGGATCTCGTCCGGCCAGTTCATGGTCTCCAGGATGAACACGCCGTCTTTGACTCTAAGGGTCGCCAGGCGTTCCTTCTCGCGGAGGGTGATCTTGGCGATCCCGATCCGCCCCGAGTCGTTCATGGCCTTCTCGAGCAGTTTGTAGGCCTTCACGCCCGAGGGCTCGGGGGCCACGTAGTAGGGCTTTTGGAAGTAGACCGGGTCGATCTCCTCAAGGGGCACGAACGACACGACGTCGATGGCCTTGATGCTGTCCGCCGGGATGGCGTCCATCTCCTCCTCGGTGAACACGACGTAGTTGCCCTTTTCGAATTCGTAGCCCTTCACGATCTCGTCGTAGGGAACCTCTTCACCGCACACGCTGCAGGTGCGCTTGTACTTGATGCGGCCGTTGTCCTTGCCGTGGAGCTGGTTGAACCGGAAGTCCTTCTCTTCGATGGCCGTGTACAGGCCCACCGGAATGGTGATGAGGCCGAAGGTGATTGCGCCCTTCCAGATAGATCTCGATGGCATGAGTGCCCCTTTGTCCTGCCTTGTGTCCTGCCTTTGGGTCCAGCCTTGTTTTTCCCAGACTCGAAAGTCTACCCCGCCTGGACGACACCAAATCGGCGCCTGGATGCATGCCTACCCGGATAATCGAAAAACCACCACAATTCGAAAATCCGTCGCCCGGGGCCGGCCCGGTCACAGTTCCTTGCGCTGGACCAGCACGAAGGTCAGCGCCACCGTGGCGGCCAGGTAGGCGAGCGACCAGGCCACCCGGGCGCCGGTGCTGGGGATCAGCAGCATCGTGCTGGCTCCCACCAGGTTGCCCCCCTCGGCGATCCGTTCCATGGCCAGAGGCGAGATGAGCGTTTTCGGCGTCAGGTACCACAGGGCCGTAACCACTGCTCCCGGCACCCCGCCCACCCGGCCGGTGTCCACCAGCAGGTAGAGGGTGGAGACGAAGTTCGACGAGGCGTATACGAAGAAGGCGACGAAGGCGGCCAGGATCGGGTTGCCGAACAGAGCAGACATCAGGGTGGTTATCGCCACCAGCAGCACCAGGTTGAACGCCTGGGTCGCCCAGTGGCCCCACAGGTCCATGCCCAGGTTGCGGCCCTCGATCAGGTTGATGCCCTGGAGCAGGACGACCAGCAACAGGCACAGCGCCACCACCAGGGCGGCGCTGCCGAGCAGCCGGCCGAGCGCATACTGCCAGCGCGCCACCGGCCGGGCCAGAATCAGCATCGCCTCGCCGTCGGCAAACGGCCGGCCGATGTTGTTCATCGAGACTGCGACCGCCGCCAGCGTGGCGAGCCCCTGAAGCAGCGTGAGCGAGAAGAAGGTGGCGATGCCGACCGCGGTTCCCAGCAGGGTGGAGGTCAGGTCGTCGCTCAGGCTCACGTAGATCAGGCCCACCGCGGCCAAAGCGACCAGGACCCCGAAGAACAGGACCAGCCTGCGGCGGACGTGCTCGGTGATCGAGGCGCGGGCAATCGTCAGGACCGTGTTCAATTTCCCGCGCCCTCAACCAGGTCCACGAACACCGATTCCAGGTCCTGGCCCTCGGGAACCAGTTCGTCGATTCCCCCGTCGGCCAACAGGCGGCCCTTGTGGACGATCGCCACGTGGTCGCACAGCCGCTCCACCTCGCTCAACAGGTGGGAGTTCAGGATCACCGTGGCACCCCGCTCCTTCACGGCGGCGATCTGGTTGCGGACGCTGCGCCGGCCGAGAGGGTCCAGGTCGGCGGTCGGCTCGTCGAGCACCACCAGCCGGGGGTTGCCCAGCAGCGCCTGCGCCACGGCCAGCCGGCGGATCATCCCCTTGGAGAAGGCCCGGACCCGGTTCGGAGCGTCGGCGAGGTCCACCGCCTCCAGGCGCTCGTCGATCATTCGGTTGAGGTCGCCGCCCTCCAGCCCGATGAGCCGGCCGTGCAGGCGAAGCACCTCCCGGGGCGACAAGAAGTCGGGGAAGCGGGGGGTTTCCGGCACGAACCCCACGCCGCGGCGGGCTGCCGGGTTGCCGGCCGCGTCCCCGAACAGGCTGATAGATCCCGACGTCGGCTGGAGCAGCCCCAGCAGGCACTTGACGAAGGTGGTCTTGCCGGCGCCGTTGGGACCAAGCAGGGCAAAGACCTCGCCCTGGCCGACGGTGAGGTCTATTCCGTTCAGCCCCCGCCTGGAGCGCCGGTAGTGCTTTACGAGGCTCTCGACCTCGACCGCCGGGGGCAACCCGTTAGGCCGAGCCGTCCAGCTGATCCAGGATCTTCTCGAGCGGCATCTTTACACAGGTGAAGATTGGCACGTCGCGGGCGGTATACGCAGAGGACTCGGACCCCCGAAGCTCCTCCACCAGGTCCAGGAACTCACCCAGCGATTCCCCCTCGAACGCCACCACGAACTCCTGGTCGTCGATCCCGAACGAGTAGCCGGTGTGGATGGCGACGTTGGGGTAGCGATGACCGATCTTGAAGTGCTCTCCCATGATCTTGCGCCGCTCCTCGAAGGGCAGCTTGTACCAGGGGCGCAGCTTGTCCAGCGGGTAGACGAACAGGTAGGACGAGCCCTTCGGCCCGGCCGGCATGTTGAACTCCTGGCCCTCGTGCT
>DATLGP010000217.1:0-2138 GCA_035540395.1 Actinomycetota bacterium | reverse complement strand
ACCCAGCACGGTGCACGCGCACCTGGGCAGCCTCGAGGACCGGGGCTATATCCGGCGCGACCCCACCAAGCCCCGGGCAATAGAGGTGCGCTGGCGAAGCGCCCCGGTCTCCACGCCGGTCCTGGCGGAGGACCGCTCGGTCACCGACCTGCCGATTTACGGTTCCATCGCCGCCGGCCCCACCTCGCTTGCCGAACAAAACCTCGAAGGGGTGCTCCCGTTCCCGCGGGAGTTCATTTCCGACGTGAATCATTTCGTCCTCACCGTGAAGGGCGAAAGCATGATCGACGCAGGTATTCTTGATGGCGACCTCATAGTTATCCGGAGTCAGCCGGATGCGTCGAACGGCGACATTGTCGCCGCACAGGTCAACGGGGAGACAGGGGAAGCTGAGGCAACCATCAAGAGGCTGCGGAAAGAGGCAGGAAGAATCCTGCTTGTCCCGGCCAACCCCACCATGCAACCGATATCTGCGCCGGCCGATCTCAAAATCCTGGGCAAGGCAGTCGCGCTCGTGCGCAGGTTCTAACCACCCCGCTCGCCGGCAACCCTGCCGGGCCGGAAGGACGACCACCCGCGCCGTAGCGCTCGTCCTGCCTCTGCTGCTCCTGCTGAACGGCTGCATCGGAACGGCCACCGATCAGAGACCCGGCCTGAGAGAGCGGCTCGAGAGCTTCCTCGACCAACGAGTGGAGTTGCTGGCCGCCAAGGACATTCAGGGGTTTTTGAGCACCGCTTCGCCGGCCGCCCAGGAGGTAGAGCGGCCCATTGCCATCGGGGCGGTGGCGGTTCCGGTAACCGGGCTGAAAATGCGGCCCCACCAGAGTGCCCTGCGTGATCCCGACGCTGCGCTGACCGAAATCCAGGTCGACTTGCTCTACCGCTACGAAGGCCTGCCGGAGGACAACTCGTTTCGTATCTCGTTTCTCTACGACTTCGCCGAGGTGGAGGGAACCTGGACGGTGACCAACGCCGTGCTCAGGCCGGGCACCGGCCTGCCGGTCTGGGCGTCGGGGCCGATTCAGAGCAAACAGAGCGAGCACTTCCTGGCTCTGTACCGGCCCGAGCTTCCCGACCCGGATAGGATCCTGAGAGAGGCCGAGGAAGCCCGCGCCCAGCTGGACGGCAAGATCACCTTTCCCCTGGAGAACCGCTACGTGGTGATCATTGCCCGGGACGACGAGGAGTACCTGACGATGTCGAGCGCCACGCTCGGACCGGTCTCCGCAATTGCGCAGGTGGAGACTTCGTATGAGGTGACGCCCCAGACGATCCGGGTGCTCAGCCGGCAGATGGTAATCAACAGCAGAAAGCTGCACCAGGACGGCGCCGCCCTGGAGACCCTCCGTCACGAGTTGGGCCACCTGGCAGTTGCGCAGTACACCCGGCCGTTCACCCCGGCGTGGGTCAGCGAGTCGGCGGCCATGTACCTTGCAGGAACCCGGCCGGTAGCAATCTGGCGCAACGGGCTGCGGCGCAACAGGTTCGACGGAATCAACATCGAGCGCCTGACCCGCGCCGCCAACCTCGGTGAGCACGAAACCAGCAGGGAAGGCGCCTCGCTGGAGTACGCATATTCGGCCGCAGCCGCCTGGTACCTGGTCGAAACCTTCGGAGCTGAGACGTACTGGGACTTCTACCGCTCGTACTCGGAGGTACCGGCACAAGAGCTCTACGACCGCCTGCCCGAAAACACCACCACGCCGGAGGGAAGGCGGGCGATCGAGGGCCTGGCGGTGAGTACCACGACCGAATCGCTGCTGCGCCTGTTCAACCTCGACCCGCAGTCGCTCGACCGCGAGATCCGGGGCTGGATGACCGCTCAGGTCTCGTAGCCCTCCCCAATGCGGACAGGGTGCGGCGGCCGCCAGAGTTAAGGGGTGAATTAAGGGGTAAAGCCAGTCCATGCGAGTCGTGCAATCGAAATTTCGTACGGATCACGCCGATCCGGGCCGTGAAGAGCAGTACGCCGAGATCCTTGCCGAGGCCATCCAAATCGTCGATGCGGCGGAGGTTCCCTACCTGGCGGCAGGCAGCATGGCATCGTTGACCTGGGGCCGACCCGGGCCGATGGGCGACGTCGACCTGCTGATCGACCCACGATCTGCGAAGCCGCTGCTAAAGGCGTTCGAGGAGGC
>DATLGP010000216.1:0-2331 GCA_035540395.1 Actinomycetota bacterium | reverse complement strand
TCGAGCGGTTCGCCGGCGGAATGGGCTCAAGGGTCCATCTGGGTACCCTGGTCCTGGCACTGGGATTCTTCGGGCTGGGCTTTCTCGACGACTACGCCGGAGACGGCAGGAGCAAGGGTTTCGGCGGCCATCTGCGGGCGCTGAAGCGCGGAGACCTTACCACCGGGGCGATCAAGGCGTTTGGGGGCGCCGGGCTTGCCTTCGCGGTTTGTATGTGGTGGGAGGACCTGTTCGTTCCGGCGGCGATCCTGGATGCGGTTGTGATTGCGCTAGCTGCTAACTTCATCAACCTGCTGGATCTGCGGCCGGGCCGTGCTGCCAAGGGCTTTTTGATCTTGTGGCTTCTTCCCGCTGCAGCAGCCCGCAACTCGGAATACCTGCCGGTTTCGGCCGCGGTGGCGGCTGCAGTGGTCGCCTGGTTGCCGGCCGACCTCCAAGAGCGGGGAACTCTGGGCGACGCCGGGGCGAACATGATGGGCGCCGTCCTCGGGGCCGGCCTGGTGGCGGTATCGGGGATGCCCGGCAGGCTTGCCGCCCTCGCCCTGCTGGTCGTGGTCACGCTGGCATCCGAGCGGGTGTCGTTCACCAAGGTGATCGAGCGCACCGCCCCGCTCCGGTGGCTGGACGAGCTGGGCCGCCTGCGCCGATGAAATAGCCGGGCGCGGCGCCGGTGGGTCAGCCGAGGAAGATCTCTGCCGGGACCTCGAACGTGGCTGCGGTCGAGTCGTCGGTGGATCCGGCCAGGCTCCTCGAGAAACGCGCCGGACGGAAGTCGTCAAGCTGGCGGGCCGGTTCCCCGTCGACCAGCTCCTGGGCGGCCAGGTCGGCGATCGCCGGAGCGAGAGTAATACCGGAATGGCCGGTGGCGACGTAGACCGAGGTCATGCCCGGCAGGCTTCCGAGGATCGGCCGGCTGTCGCGGGGCATAGGCCGCGCCTCCACGGTGAAGTCGCTGATTCCGGCGGTGGCCAGTCCGGGGAAGTACTGCTGCGCCTGCTGTAGCAGTACGCGGGCGTGACTGGATGTTGCCTCGCCGGCGGCGTATTCCTGAGACTTTTCCCCGATCAGAACACCGCCGTCGCCTCGCTGGCGCAGGTGGATGGATGGTTCGGTCGCCGCATTGACGTAAACGGCGCCCGGGATCACTGTTTCTGCCGGCTCGGTAAGAACCAGCATCCCCGGGACGGCGTCAACCGGTATGTCCCATCCCAGCTTCTCCAGGAACGCCGTGGTCTCGACGCCGGTCGCCACCACGACGTTGGAGACCAGCAGCTCGTCCCCGCCTACCCGAACGTGAACCTCGCCCTCGTCGAATCGCAGGCTCGCCCGGCCCACCAGCGAGGTCCCACCGGAGTCGGCGAACGACTGCCGCATCCGGGCAATGGACCTGGGTGGATCGGCCTGGCCGTCGTCGGGAGCGTAGGAGGCGGCCAGCACCCTCGTCGGTCGGCTGTTCGGCAGCCGCTGCTCCAGCTCCTGGGCATCGAGAGCCCGCACCGCATAACCCCGGCGGGCGCCCTCTGCGATCTTGGCCTGGAGTTGCTCGGCGGCTTGGGGAGTCTCTGCCCACCGGATCTCGCCGTCCCAGCTCACTCCCAGGTCGTCGGAAAGCTCCTGCTGCCACCGGCGCCAGGCATCCATGCCTGCGCACTTGAGCGCAAACAGCGAGGGTACCGGCTCGTCCAGGGCGGTCAGGGAGGCAAACGAGAAGAAGGAAGCGCCCTGGGGTCGGGAGTCCCGCTCGACGAGAACTGTCTCCGCCCCCCGGGCCTGCAGCCGGCACGCAATTGCGGTGCCGACGATTCCCCCTCCCACGACTACGATCGGGTGGGCCATGGACAGTTCCTGTCTCTCGGCGGCGTCTAGGGTCCCTTCGAGGATAGTGCGGACCCCGCCCGGTGTCAGGTTGAGCGGCTGCCTCACGGGGACCGTCGAGGTTGAGCCCTCGCCGCCCGGGCGTCGCCCGTTTCGAGACCGGGAACAAATCTCGGCGAACTTCGGGCAAACCGGCGGCCTTGCCCCCCGCCTCTGATACGCTTCTATTCCGTGGCCAAGCATATTTTTGTGACGGGTGGGGTTGCCTCAAGCCTCGGCAAGGGCCTCACTGCCGCCTCTCTCGGCCGCCTCCTCAAGTACCGCGGTCTGCGGGTCACCATGCAGAAGCTGGACCCGTACATCAACGTCGACCCCGGCACCATGAGCCCCTTCCAGCACGGCGAGGTCTTCGTAACCGACGACGGCGCCGAGACGGACCTGGACCTCGGCCACTACGAGCGGTTCATCGACGAGAACCTGCGCCGCTCCTCCAACGTCACCACCGGCGCGATCTAC
>DATLGP010000215.1:0-1701 GCA_035540395.1 Actinomycetota bacterium | reverse complement strand
TGCCGCACGCTGACCCCAGAGCAGGTAGCGGCCTTCGAGGCCGAGGGCCGCCGGCCGACGGTAAGGATCCGGGTGCCCGACGAGGGCGAGATCGTCTACGAGGACCTGGTGATCGGCAGGATCGCCACCCAGCTCGAGCAGATCGACGACTTCGCCATCCTGCGCTCCGACGGCGCCCCGCTGTACCACCTGGCGGTGGTGGTGGACGACGGCCTGATGCAGATCAGCCGGGTCATCCGGGGCGACGACCTGCTGTCGAACACCCCCAAGCAGATCCTGCTCCACGAGGCGCTGGGAAACCCGGTTCCCTCGTTCGGTCACCTGCCCCAGGTGTTGGGCCCGGACCGCAAGCCGCTGGGCAAGCGCCACGGTTCCACCTCGATCGCCGACTTCCGGGAGGCCGGCTACCTGCAGGACGCTCTGGTGAACTTCCTTGCTCTGCTGGGTTGGGGGACCGCCGACGACACCATCCTGCCCCGGGAAGAGCTGATCGCCCGGTTCGAGATCTCCGACGTCCATCCGTCCCCGGCGATGTTCGACACCAAGAAGCTGGACTGGATGAACGGCGAGTACATCCGCCTGCTGGAGGACGACGACCTGACCCGGCGGGCACTGCCCTTCTATGTGAAGGCCGGCTTGGTGGAGGAACGGCCGAGTGAGGACGAGATGGACAGGGTCCATGCCGCGACGCCGCTGATCAAGACCCGCATCCGCCGGCTGGACGAGGCGCCGGGCCTGGTCCGGGGCCTGTTCACCCGGGTGGAACCCGATCCCGAAGCGGCTGGGAAGGTGCTTTCAGCGGGCCATGTGCCGGCGCTGTTCGAGGCGACCGGGGAGCGCCTGGAGGCGGTCCAGCCCTGGACGAAGGAGGCGGTTGAATCGACCCTGCGGGAAGTGGCGGAGGAGATGGGCCTAAAGCCACGGACGGCCTTCGGGCCCTTCTACGTGGCAATCAGCGGGTCCACGGTGTCCGCCCCGGTGTTCGACCTGATGACTCTGATCGGGCGTGAGGAATGCCTCGAGCGCCTTCGCCGAGGGCTGGAGCTAAGCCGGCAGCTGGCCGGTACTGCGACTCAGCCTTAGGTTCCTGACGACTTAGCTGGTGACCTTGACCTTCTTCGCGATGTAGGTCATCAGGGTCTGGGTGGGTGTCCTCACTTTGTGAACCGAACTGAGGTGCTCGGCCACCTGGCTCATCAGCTCGTCCCATGAGTCGGCGACGAAGTGTTTCCTACAGGTGTCCGCTCCGATGTCGGCGCATCTGAACTCGACCGGCATGAGAACCTCCGGAATTTTAACTGTCTGCCCGCCCCCGACCGGAGACGGCCAACTCCTGCAGTGTTCACTTTACCGTCGTTCTACCGGGTGTTTTTCATGATGTAGGTCATCACGGTCTGGGTCGGAGTCATGACCTTGTGCACATCGCGCAGGTGGACTGCCACCTGTCGCAGCAGATCCTCCTTCGTCTCGGCCGTAAAGTGTCCTTTGCAGGTGTCAGCACCAACGTCTGCTCACCGGAAAGAAATCAATCGAACACCTCCCCTATGTGAGGTGAAGCTTTGCTAGGTGCCGATGGCCCGCCGTCCGCCGGTCCGGCTGGCCAGTTGGTCGGTGGCGTTCTGCACCGGGACCAGGTCGTTGTTGACCGACTCCACGGTTTCGGGAACCGTCTCGATCTGGCTGGCGATGGCTCGTACGCCG
>DATLGP010000214.1:0-2405 GCA_035540395.1 Actinomycetota bacterium | reverse complement strand
GCGGGGGGTGGCTCTATGGGAAACTGCAGCGGCGGCCCCGAAGGGTCGGGCAGGAGGATCGGCTCCACCGAGGTCGGGCCCGGGTTAAGGAGCGACGACAGGACGAAGGCCGTGATGGCGGCCCCGGCAACCAGTCCCATCACCAGCAGAATCGCAATCTTTCGACTGATCACGTTTAGATTCTGCCCGCTCGGCGAAACAGACAGGTGAGCCGGACATTAGAAACCTCTCATGTTCGGCATTGCCGGCTGTTACCGGGTGCTCGGACCGGTTTTCACGGGCCTCCAACAACGGTGCTTTTCCCGCGCCGGCGTTTAGTCGAGGCCATCCAGGGTAGAGATCTCGCGTCGAGCTCGCCAGGGTAGCCATCACCTGCGAAGGCCTCCGCCAAACCTTCCGATATGTGATCAGGACGAATGCCCATGGCGAACCTCCCGGTAGCTCCCTTCCCCAGAAAAGGATCCGGCCGGCGGACGCTTCCGGATCTAAGAGACAAGCTGCGGGACCGGCTGGACTCGGTTCCGCAACTGCGGATGCCGGCCGTCCGCTGGGCCATCGGAATCCTGTTTCTGATATTGCTCCTCGGGCTGTCTACCGCCATTTTTGCTCTCTACCTGATGTTCGCCCCCGTCCAGCTGCCGTCGCCCATCGAGGGATCCAAGGCCGCGACCACCCAGGTCCTGGCCGCAGACGGGAGCCTGATCGAGCAGTGGCACGGTCCCATCAACCGCACCTTCGTCGGGCTGAACGACATGTCCAAGCACCTCCAAAACGCTGCCGTGGCAGCCGAGGACCAGCGCTTCTACAAAAGGGGGGCGGTGGATCTCAGGGCGGTGATGAGGGCGAGCAAGGAAAACGCGCTCGACGGCTCGTTTGTTCAGGGCGGCTCGACCATCAGCCAGCAGTACGCCAAGAACGTCTACGTCGGGAACTCCCGCTCGCTGTCCCGCAAGGTGCGGGAGGCGCGGGTCGCCTACCGTCTGGAGCGGGATCTGGGCAAGAACAAGGTTCTGGAGGGCTACCTCAACACCGTTTACTTCGGCCGCGGAGCCTACGGCGTAGAGGCGGCGTCCAACGTTTACTTCGACAAGCCGGCCTCCGACGTGACCGTTTCCGAGGCGGCTCTGCTGATTTCCATCATCCGCTCACCCGATGGTTATTCCCCCTACCGGCATCCCGACCGCTCCGAGGAGCGGCGGACCTGGGTGCTCGGCCGGATGGGCAAGCTGGGCTTCCTTACGCCTCAGCAGGTTCGAGAGGCGATACAGGAGAAGCCGGCGCTGACCCCCGCCGCGGAGGCCCGTCCCAAGTACGGCTGGTACATGGACGCCCTGCGGACGTATCTGCTGAGGACCTACGGCAGCGAGAAGGTGTACTCGGGCGGCCTGGTGGTCCACACCACGCTGGACCCCCAGGCCCAGGAGGCGGCAGAAGCCACCATCGCCAACGCCCTGCCCGATGACAAGGATCCTTATGCTGCGCTGGCCTCCATAGACCCCGAAACCGGGTACGTCCTGGCGGTTGTCGGCGGCCGTGACTACTCGGACGAGCGATTCAACATCGCCCTTCAGGGCCGCAGGCAGCCGGGCTCGGCGTTCAAGCCGTTCGTGCTGGTCGCCGCCCTGGAGAAGGGCATCCCGGCGTCGGCCGGCTACCGGGCCCCGGGCAGGATCTGCCTGAAGGGGTGGAAGCCCACCTGCGTCTCCAACTACGGAGGCTCGGGATTCGGGTACCAAAACCTCGAGCAGGCCACGGTGAACTCGGTCAACACGGTCTACGCCCAACTGGTGCTCGAAGTCGGGCCGGAGAACGTGGTCGAGGTCGCCCGCCGGATGGGTATTCCCGGACCGGAGTGGATGCCCCCGCGCTCGGGCTGCCGTCCCAGCCCGGAGGACTCGTGCCGGACCAGGCTTCAGCCGTTGCCGGCCGTGGCTCTGGGAACCGAGGAGGTGACGCCGCTCGAGCTGGCTTCGGCTTACGCAACACTTGCCGCCGGCGGGGTGTACCGCGAGCCGAAACTCGTCTCGCGGGTCCAGGACGCCGACGGCTCGGTGCTCGAGGAAGGCCCCTCGGAGCCGCAGCAGGTCATCTCTGCCGAGGTCGCCGAGACCGTCACCCGAATCCTTTCCCGGGCGATCACCAGTGGGACGGGCACCCGGGCCAACTTCGGCCGGCCGGCGGCCGGCAAGACCGGAACGGCGCAGGACTACAGCAACGCCTGGTTCTCCGGTTACACGCCGGGCCTGTCGACAGCAATCTGGGTGGGCCACCGCAACGGGAACGAGCCGCTGCTGAACGTCCAGGGGGTCCGGCGGGTCGCCGGACCCCCTGGACGTTCAGCAGCGGCTCGTTCCCGTTGCGGTGGCCCACCCAGATTGCTGTCGACAGGCCCGGCGTGTAACCGG
>DATLGP010000213.1:0-13875 GCA_035540395.1 Actinomycetota bacterium | reverse complement strand
GCCCGACAACGTCGAGCTCGTCCACGGCCCCGGCTGCCCAGTGTGCGTGATCCCTATGGGCCGCGTTGACGACGGCATCGCCATCGCCCGCAACCCCGAGGTGATCTTCACCTGCTTCGGCGACATGATGCGGGTCCCCGGCGGCAACGGCAGCTTCCTGGACGCCAAGGCCGACGGCGCCGACATCCGCTTCGTCTACTCGCCGCTCGACGCCCTGAAGCTGGCGGTCGCAAACCCCGACCGTGAGGTTGTTTTCTACGCCATCGGCTTCGAGACCACCGCTCCCTCCACCGCGCTGACCCTCATGCGGGCCAAGGCCGAGGGGATCAAGAACTTCTCGGTGATGTGCAACCACGTCACGATCGTGCCGCCGCTCAAGGCCCTGCTCGAGTCGCCCGACCTGCGGCTGGACGCCTTCATCGGCCCCGGCCACGTCTCCACGGTTGTGGGGGCCCGGCCCTACGAGTTCATCTGCGAGGACTACAAGACGCCGATCGTAGTCGCCGGTTTCGAACCGCTGGACCTTCTGCAGTCGATCCTGATGATCATGCAACAACTCCAGGACGGCCGGGCCGAGGTGGAGAACCAGTACGGCCGGGTGGTTCCGTTCGAGGGAAACCTGCGGGCGCTGGAAGTTCTGCAGGAGGTCTTCGAGCTTCGTCCCTACTTCGAGTGGCGGGGACTGGGATTTATCTCCCAGAGTGCGCTCAAGCTCTCGGACGCCTACGCCGACTACGATGCCGAACTGAAATACGCCACCCCGGGGGTGCGGGTGGCGGACCCGAAGGCGTGCCAGTGCGGTGAGGTGCTCAAGGGCGTGATCAAGCCGTGGGAGTGCAAGGTGTTCGGCACGGCATGCACGCCGGAGACCCCAATCGGCACCTGCATGGTTTCCTCCGAGGGAGCCTGTGCGGCGTACTACAACTTCGGCCGTTTTGCGAAGTCCGCAGCCCGAGCCGACGCCTAGGCTCTACCAAGCCTAAACAGGAAGGAACAACGGCAGTGCCTGACCTAGAGGAAGAGGTACTCGCGCGCATTGAGCGCCAGCGAAAACTGAAGGCTCGGTTTCGGGACGAGCACATCACGATGGCGCACGGAGCGGGCGGCAAGACCACCCACACCCTGGTGGAGGGCCTTTTCGCCACTGCGTTCTCCAACGAGGCGCTGTCCGAGCTGGGCGACTCCGCCAAGCTGGACGTCAACGGCACCCTGCTGAACTTCACCACCGACGGCTACGTGGTCAAGCCCCTGACCTTTCCCGGCGGCTGCATCGGCGAGCTGGCGGTCCACGGCACTATCAACGACCTGGCGGTCTCGGGAGCCCGGCCGCTGTGCCTGTCTACCGCTTTCGTTGTGGAGGAGGGCCTGAACGCCGACATCCTGCGCGAGCAGGTGGCGGCCATGGCCGAGGCGTCGCGCAAGGCCGGTGTTCCAATCGTCACCGGTGACACAAAGGTGGTGGAGCGGGGCAAGTGCGACGGCATGTACATCGTCTCCTCCGGAGTTGGCGTACGGGACCCCGGGGTCAACCTGTCGTCGGCCAGCGTCAAGCCCGGCGACCACATCCTGGTTTCCGGCACCATCGGGGACCACGGCACCGCGATCATGCTGGCCCGGGGCGAGCTGGAGCTGGACGCCGATGTCGAGTCGGACACCGCGTCGGTGTGGCCCCTGGTCGAGGCGTTGATCAACGCCTGCGGCCCCGACCTGCGGGTCATGCGCGACCCCACCCGCGGGGGAGTGGCCACCGTGCTCAACGAGATCGCCCACGACGCCAACGTCGGCGTGGTCCTGAACGAGGAGGCCGTGCCGGTCAACGGCCCGGTGCGAGGCGCTTGCGAGATCCTGGGCATCGATCCGATGTACGTGGCCAACGAGGGCAAGATGATCGTGGTTGTGGCCCCGGAAAGCTCGGAGGCGGCGCTGGCCGCCCTGAAGGCCACCCCCGGAGGCGAGAACGCAGCTCTCATCGGCAAGGTGCAGGACCAGCCCGAGGGCATGGTCCTGGTTAAGACCGGCTTCGGCGGCACCCGGATCATGGACATGCTGATCGGGGATCCTCTTCCGCGGATCTGCTAATTGAGTGCCGGAATCAGCCGGCGTCCCTCAGCACCGATCAAAGCGACCGGCCCGGCGTTAGGCTGGTGACATGAACGAATCCGATCTCCAGGGCATGATCACCGCCGCCTACGCCGAGCGGGAGCGCATGTGCCGCAGTTACTTCGAGGCGGAGAACACCCGGCTGGCCGACCTCTGTCTGCTCATGGCCCGCCGGTTCATCCGGGGCGGGCGGCTCATCGCGTTCGGCACCGGCCCGGCGGCCACCGACGCCCAGCACGTGTCCGTCGAGTTCGTCCATCCGGTGATCGTCGGGAAACGGGCTCTGCCGGCCATGGCGCTGCCCAACGACGCGGCGTCGTCGGTCGGCCTGGCGGTCGAGGACCGTATGGGGTTCATCGCGCAACAGCTGGCGACCATCGCCCAGCCCGAGGACATTGCTCTCGGCATGGTGCACGGGCCGAACGATTTCGGCGGGGATGCCGCCCGCGCAGCCCTCAAGCAGGCGCAGTCCCTCGGTATGCTTTCGATCTACCTGGGGGGACCCGGCGCAACTGCCGACGGGGGCGAGCACGTGTTCGCCGTACCCTCGGACGACCCGTTCGTCGTCCAGGAGATCCATGAGACCCTCTACCACATCCTGTGGGAGCTCGTTCACGTGTTCTTCGACCACAAGGGTCTGCTGGAGGACCGCCCGAAGGGACCTGCCCACGACACCGGCAGGTCCAGCTTTCTTTATCCGTGGCTCGCCGAGGCGGAGTCGGAGAAGGAGCCGGTCCTGCGGGAGGTGAGCAACTCGGTTCTGCAAAAGTCCGAGGATGTCATTGCCATGCGCAACTCGTCGATGGACCCCGAGGGCCTGGCGGAAACTGCTCATCTGATCGCCGACAGAGTCAAGGCCGGGGGGAAGGTTCTGATCTTCGGCAACGGGGGATCAGCAACCGATGCCCAGGACTTCTGCGTCGACCTGGTGGCTCCGAGCAGCTCCGGAGCCCGCCGCAAGCCGGTACCCGCCCTCTCGCTCACCAACGATGCCGCAGTGGTCACCGCGGTCGGAAACGATGTGGGGTTCGACAACATCTTCGCCCGTCAGATAATCGCCTACGGCAACCGGGGGGACGTTGCGGTAGCCATCTCCACCAGCGGCGGGTCGCGCAACGTGCTGGCCGCCGTGGAGGAAGCTCGCCGGCGCGGCCTGCTGACCGTAGCTCTGGCGGGGTACGGCGGCGGCCGGCTGGCCTCGATGTGCGACCGGGTGCACGTCATCACCGCCGACTACATACCCCGGATCCAGGAAGCCCAGGCGACCCAGTACCACGTGCTGTGCGGCTTGCTGGGCAGACTGCTGGAATAGGGGGCTCGCGTTGAAGTCCATCCAAGAACTGTTGGAGCACGAGCTCAGCGTGCTCTACGACGCCGAGCACAAGACGGTCAAGGCGCTGGCACGCATGGCCTCGAAATGCGAGAACGCAGAACTGGTCCAGGTGCTCGAGGAATACCAGAGCTTCTCCGAAAAGCGGATCGGCCGCCTGGAGTCGGTCTTTGAGCAAATCGGCCGCAAGCCGCAGCGCACGCCCTGTGCCGGCATCAACGGACTGATCACCGAGTTCTCCGACTTCCTGCAGACCGACCCCGATCCCGGCATAACGGACATCTACGGGGTGGAGTCGGCTCGAAGGATCGAACGTTACGCCATCTGCGCCTATCAGGCTCTCATTACCCTCACCGTGGCACTGCAGAGGGACGAGTCAACCGAGCTGCTTGCGACCAGTCTGTCCGAGCACAATCTCGCGGGCAACGGCTTCAAGGCGCTCGCGATCAATTTGACGGAAAAGCGCCTGAGAGAAGAAACGGAATGAAAAAACCGGCTGTCTCCATGGAAACAGCCGGTTTCGTCTGCTGAACGAATGGAGGAGGAGGCTTACCTGCCTGCGGTGGCCAGCGTCTCCATGAACTTTTGCATCGACTGCTTGCCGATGCCGTCGAGACCGTAGTTGTTGGCGGCGCTCTTGGCCACTCCCATCACCGAATTCCGCCGCTTGCTGCCCTCGTCCGGGTCAAAAAAGTACTTGTATCCGGCCATGGCTCCGGCAACGGCCGCTAGCCCAGCAGCTCCGATTGCACCGAGAATCGCTAACTTTCCTGCCATACGACTCCTCCCATCGTCCGACTCTCTGGGGTACCTACTCTGGCCCAAAGGGAACGGAAAATCAAAAGAAATTACCCTCTGGAGCGCAGTTTTATTCGTCCTGCACGCAGAACAATAGACTTTTCCTGGGGATTTCAAAAATCTTGTCGAAATTAGACTTTCGATTTGCCCAAATATCGGTAACAGGCGTATTGTGGCTAGTGCTGAAGGTCGTGAATCCCAGTCAGACCCTGAAAGCAATTTTGAAGCTCAAGCGGAACAGGGCTCTCCTGGCTTCACTCCCGAAGGTTTTTGCTTTGTCGGTAGTTGGTCAAGGAGAGGAGCATTCATGGCGACGGTTGAGTTTGTCCCCGGACAGCGTGCGACCGAACAAGTAGTTGCTCATGCTTTATGGATGACGACAGGCTTGAGTTGCGACGGTGATTCGGTGGGCATGACTTCGGCAACGAATCCAAGCCTCGAGGACATCGTGCGGGGAATCATCCCCGGCATGCCCAAGCTAATCATCCACCACCCGGTCATCGCCTATGAGAACGGCGATGACTTCATGCAGGCCTGGTTCGACGCCGATGAGGGCAAGCTTGCCCCCTTCGTTCTTCTCGTGGAGGGATCCATCCCCAATGAGAACCTGAGCGGCGAAGGTCATTTCGCAGCCCTGGGTCAGGACCCCGTCACCGGCCAGCCGATCACCACTAACGAGTGGATCGACCGTCTATCGCCCAAGGCGGCCGCAGTCGTTGCAGTCGGAACCTGCGCTACCTACGGCGGTATCCCCGCGATGAAGAACAACCCGACCGGCGCCATGGGCCTTCCGGACTACCTGGGTTGGAACTGGAAGTCGGCGGCAGGTATCCCCATCGTCTGCATCCCGGGATGCCCGGCACAGCCCGACAACATCACCGAAACCATCCTCTACCTCGCACTAATGCTCGCCGGCCTCGCCCCGCTCATCGAGCTGGACGACTGCCTGCGTCCCAAGTGGCTGTTCAATCGCAGCGTCCACGAGAGCTGCAACCGTGCCGCCTTCTACGAGCACGGTGACTTCGCCACCGAATACGGCAGCGACCATCGTTGCCTGGTGAAGCTGGGCTGCAAGGGCCCGGTTGTGAAATGCAACGTCCCCATCCGTGGATGGGTCAACGGAATCGGCGGATGCCCGAATGTCGGCGGCATCTGCATGGCGTGCACCATGCCGGGCTTCCCGGACAAGTACATGCCGTTCATGGATGAGGCGGCGAACGCAAAGCTGTCGTCTAACACAGCCAAGTACACCTACGGACCGGTACTTCGTTTCTTCCGCAAGCAGTCGATCGACCTGGTCTACGACAAAGAGCCGGAATGGCGCAAGCCAGGCAACGTCAACCTTTCCGGCTACACGCAGCGCTGGTAGGAGCAAGTACTCGTAGGTTCTCAAACTAGTCGGTAGCAAGAAAGTCGAGAGGAGAGTTCATGGCTGTTACAGAGAGGCCAACCACCCAGCAGAACGTGGTTGTCAAGGAGATGTCGTGGGACCCGATCACCCGGATCGTGGGAAGCCTCGGTATTCACGCTGAGATCGACTTCACGAACAAGGAAGTCCTCAAGTGCTACTCGAGCTCAATGATCTTCCGCGGGTTCGACATTCATGAAGGGCATCGACCCTCGTGACGCACACTTCATCACGTCCCGCATCTGCGGAATTTGCGGCGACAACCACTGCACGTGTTCCTGCCTCAACCAGAACATGGCGTACGGCGTAAAGCCGCCGAAGCTGGGCGACTACGCCTTCAACCTGGCTGAGACCGCAGACTTCATCTTCGACCACGCAATCTTCAACGACTGCATGGCGAACGTCGACTTCTGTGAGCAGATGGTCAAGGAGACCAACCCGTCGGTTCTGGCCAAGGCCGAGCAGACGCTGGCTCCGGGATCGAACTTCCACGGATACCGCACCATCGCAGACATCATGCGGGCCCTTAACCCGTTCACCGGTGACTTCTACCTGGAGACCCTGCACGTCGCCCGGTACACCCGTGAGATGTACTGCCTGCTCGGTGGGCGTCACTGCCACCCGTCGACAATCATGCCCGGCGGTTGCAGCGCAGACATCACCCACCAGACGCTGACGGACTACTACGTTCGCCTGATGAAGTACATGGACTACGTAAAGCGCTCGGTCCCCATGCACGACGACCTTTACGACTTCTTCTACGAGGCACTTCCCGGGTACGAGCGAGTTGGGTACCGCGACACCAACCTGGTCTGCTGGGGATCGTTCGACGACCCGGAGGTCGTGGACTACTCGTACAAGAACATGACCGACTGGGGCCGTGCACGCTTCATCACCCCGGGTGTCGCAATCAACGGCGAGCTGGTCACCACCGACCTGGTGGAGATCAACCTCATGATCCGAATCCTGCTGGGCAGCTCGTACTTCGACGAGTGGGCCGGCACCACGACCCCGTGGGTCACTCACGACCCGTTGGGCAACGAGGTCAGCCCGGACCACCCGTGGAACAAGACCACGTTCCCGAAGCCGCAGAAGCGTGACTTCAACGACAAGTACAGCTGGGTCACCTCGCCTCGTATCTACGACAAGAGGACCGACACCCACGTTTGCTGTGACACCGGTGGAGGAGCATTTGCTCGCCAGTGGTGCACCGCTAAGGCCGGACTCGTTGACCTTGGATACCTCAAGGCAACCGGCGACAGCACCCTCATCTCGCTGCCGAGAAGCGAAAACTTCCCGGAGGTCGAGTTCGAGTGGAAGGTACCGCAGTGGTCCAACGCCATCGAGCGTGACCGTGCTCGTACCTACCACCAGGCATACAACGCAGCGGTCGCTCTGTACAACCTCGAGAAGGCATTTGTCGAGGTCCGTGCAGGCCGGACGAAGAGCTGGAACTCCTTCACGGTTCCGGACGAGGCAGTCTCGGTCGGATTCCACGAGGCAGTTCGTGGAGTGCTCTCGCACCACATGGTCATCCGTGACGGCAAGGTAGCCAACTACCAGCCGTTCCCGCCGACCCCGTGGAACGCATCGGTCCGTGACCGTTACGGAACCCCTGGTCCGTACGAGGACGCAGTTCAGAACACCCCCATCTTCGAGGAGAACGGCCCGGAGAACTTCAAGGGGATCGACATCATGCGGGCGGTTCGTAGCTTCGACCCCTGCCTGCCCTGCGGTGTGCACATGTACACCGGCGGCGGACGGGTGAAGAAGGTTATGCACACGCCCACGAGCCTCTGCTAAGAGTGCTCAAAGAGGTAGCGCACTCGTGGTAGTGAGTGCGACCGGGGGGGCGGCAGCTTCGGCTGCCGCCCCTTCTGGTCAGATGGCACCATCGCCAGACCAGCTCATGGAACGTGTCCAGGAGCTGGCCGCCCAGATTGATGGCCTGTCCGATCCCACCGTTCGGAAGACGGCACAGGACTTCATGCGCTCCATCATGGAGCTCTACGGCTTGGGGCTGGCAAAGGTAGTTCAGGTTCTGTCCGATTCGGGAGAAGCCGGCGCGCCAATGCGGGCCGAGCTGATCCAGGACGGCGTTTTCGCAAGCTTGCTCCTGATCCACGACCTCTACCCCGTGCCGCTGGACGAGCGCGTGGAGGAGGGACTGGACAGCGTGCGCCCGTATCTCGCTTCTCACGGGGGTGCGGTGGAGCTTGTCCGCATCAAGGACGGCGTTGCCTATCTGCGCCTGGAAGGTAGCTGCAAAGGGTGCCCTGCTTCACAGGCCACTCTTGAGCTGGCCATCAAAAAGGCACTGGATGAGTCGGCGCCGGACCTGGTGGGCCTCCAGGTCGAGGGTGTGATTGAGCAGGAGAAGGCACCCGGCAAGGGGCCGCTGCTCCCGGTGGTCAACGCCCAGGGTAAAGCTCAGTCCGCAGCTCCGAAACAGGAGTCGGCCTGGTTCGAGGTCGAGGGGACGATGCGGGTTCCGGTCGGCAAGGTGATGGGAGCGGACCTCTCGGGGTTCAAGCTGCTCGTGGCCAATGTCGACGGCACCATGCTCGCTTACAAGGACACGTGCGCCGGTTGCGGCAGCCCGATATCGGGTGGTGAATTGATCGAGGGCATTCTTTCCTGTCCGAGCTGTGCGCGGAAGTTCTTCCTTCCCCGTGCCGGTCGTTCGTTGGACGAGGAGCGCTTGCACCTGGTGCCGATTCCATTGCTCTACGACGAAAATGTGGGAGTTCGGGTCGCATTAGCGGTATGAGTGAGCCCACTTTTTCCAACGGACAGCAGTCCAGCGGGAACGGAGCCTCGAACGGCGTGCCGGGAAACGGCGCGGCCGATCCGGCTGCAACCGGCTGGACGGCTATGCGCCGCAAGCCGAACCCAATTGCCAACCTGAAGAGTCTGGTCAAGCCGCCCAAGCCTGTATCTGACGAACAGTGCGACTTGTGCGGCTTGCCCATTCCCGCCAGACACCGTCATCTTCTGCACCTGGAGGAGCGCCGGATCTGCTGCGTCTGCGCGACCTGCTGGGCGCTGAGGTCCGGCGATGCGGTCTACCGGCCTACCGGCAACCGGGTTCTGTGGCTGGACGACTTCAACCTGCCGGACGAGCTGTGGGCCAGCTTCGGCGTGCCCATCGGATTGTGCTTCTTCTTCAACAGCGGCACCGCCGGCAAGATCATCGGCTTGTATCCGAGCCCCGCAGGGGCGACCGAATGCGAACTGTACCTCGACGCATGGGAAGAGCTCAAGCAGCTCAACCCGATACTGGAGACCCTCCAAACCGATATCGAAGCCCTCATCATCAACCGGCTGGCCGACCCGCCGCAGTACTCGGTGGCTCCGGTCGACCAGGCATACGAGCTCGTCGGCCTGATCAAGGCAAAGTGGGAAGGAATCTCCGGAGGGCCGGAGCTGAAGGAAGCGGTCTCGCAGTACTTCGAAGGGCTGAAGCAGGAGAGCGCTGGTTGGTAGCAGTTGGGGGGCTATGGCACCTTTCTGCCTTCGGTTGACTTCGCCCCCCAACTTCCCCCCCGGCCTCCCTCTGCGCATGGCTTGCCTGGCGGCCCCGGACCTACTGCCTGGGCGGCCGAAAGCGCTGGCCGACGGAACTCTTGCGGCGGAACGGTTACCTTTTGAAAAGAGACTTGGGAGCTAATTAATGGCTGACGAAAAACCTCGCGAAACCGAGGACGACACGATCTCGGTGCCCCGGCCTCCGGCGAAGGCGGCTGACGCGCCCGAGGAGGTGCCGGCGCAACAGTCACCTGACGGTGTCTATTCGGGCAAGCGGGGCTACATCGACACCGGACCGAGCAAGCTTCCGCAGCCGATGTTCACCGTCCTCGGGGCGGATGTCGTGAAGGTCGCGGCGGCTCCTACGATGAAGTTCAACCTCGCCATCACCGAGCCGATGGGGTGGGAGGTCTTCACTATGGCGTTGACCATCCAGATCCAGATCGACCCGAACCAGCGACAGTACGACGCAGAGACCCGGGCCAAGCTGTTCGAGCTGTTCGGCGACCCCAGCCGCTGGGCGGCCACCACCCGCAGCTTCCCGTGGGCCACCGTGTTCCTCCTGGTCCAGGGGTTCACCGGGGCGACCACCGAAGACGTCATCGTGGCCAACAACTTCGACCTGGAGCTTGCTGCCACCAAGTACTTCTACGCCCTCCCCGGCGGCGAGGTCCCCCTCACCTTCCACTTCTCCGGGTCGATCTACTACCGGGGGGAGGACGGGCGCATTCAGATCGTCCAGGTTCCCTGGGACAGCGCAGCTAAGTTCCGGATGCCGGTCGACATCTGGAAATCGATGGTGGACCACTACTACCCCAACACGGTGTGGGCGACCATGCGCCGGCCGACAATGGACGCGCTGATCAAGTACAAGACAGAGCAGGGCCTGCCCACCTTTGATGCATGCATCTCCAAGCTGCTTGGAGTGGAGGACTTCCACCAGTTCAACCCGTACGAGTTCAAGCCGAGCAAGAAGGACCAGTGATGACTCAAACCGTCGAGGACCTGGCAAAGTCGCTTTTGTACGAGGGTTACGCGCTCTATCCGTACACCACCACCAATGCTAAAAACTCCACCCCCACCCCGTTTGGGATCGTCTATCCGCCTCGGTACGCAGAGCGGCTGGCCACCACCTACGACCACCTCCAGGTCCAATGCGTGCTGGAGTACGAGCCGGACGCCACCCTGCAGGGCATCGTGATGTTCCTGGTGCCGTCGGGGCAGGACTACCGCGCCGGGGAGCAGCAGGTGACCGTCGACTACACGCCGGTTGAGTTCTTCGTGGCGGAGCCGGCAGTGGTGCCGTTTGAGGTCGGGGACGCCACGGTGGGGTCGATCAGGGGAACCGTGAAAATGTCGGTCGAGGTGCTGCAGGCCGGCTCCGCCCGGGTCACCCTCAGGATCGACAACGAGACCGAGGTTCCCGAGGAGGCGGCGGGCGACCTGGACCGCGCCCGGGCGCTCCTCTACAGCCTGATTTCAACCCACCCGATGCTGCGGGTTAAAGGCGGCAGGTTCGTCTCACCCCTGGAGAACAAGGACGAGCGGGTCGCCGGGTGCAAGAACATCAACTCCTGGCCCGTGCTGGCCACCGAGGAGGACGATGCCGTGCTGGGGGCCGCGATCATGCTGCCCGAGCACCCCCAGATCGCTCCCGAGAGCAAGGTCAACTTCTTCGACAACACCGAGATCGAGGAGGCCCTGGTGCTTCACGCCCAGACGCTCTCCGACGAGATGCTTGCCGAGATCGAGCAGCAGGAGCCGGCGGTCAAGGAGATGATCGCCCGGGCCCGCCAGGTGTCCTCGGAAGACCTGCTGAAGATGCACGGACGGCTGGAGATGCGCGAGCCCGGCAACGAGCTGCTTGCCTCAACCCCCGACGAGGCAACCGTGGCGGTGCCCGACCCGTTCGTCGACCGGTTCAGCAGCCGTACCCAGGAAACGCCTCCGGTTGCTCCGGGCGGGTTCCAGGGCTTCCCCGAGCTCCAGGCCATACCCCCCGAGTACGAAGGGCTGCTGCCCGATCCCACACCGCCGGCGGGCGCCAAGGGCAACACCGGCCTGGCCCCCATGAGCACCGGCCGGTTCGAAAGCAACCGCCAGGATGCACCGCTCACGGCTCCCGAAGGCTACGAGGACGCGCCTGGACTGACCGAGATCCGAGCCGATGACGGCCGGACCTTCCGGGTGGGGTCTCGAGTCCGGCTGAACCTGCTGCGCAAGAAGCGCCAGGATGCCATCGACCACATGCTCAACGGCAAGACCGCCACCATCGAACGGATCCTCACCGATTACGACGGCACCATCCATTTCGGGGTCACCATCGACGGCGACCCGGGGCAGGCGCTGCTGCGGGAGACGAACCGGTTCATGTTCTTTTTCCTAGACGAAGTGGAGGTGGTACCAGAATGAGCAACGAGACTTCACCTCTCGACGACAAGATCCTGGTTGCCGGGATCGGCAACATCTGGATGAAGGACGACGGGTTCGGCGGTGAGGTGGCCAAGCGGCTCAACACCCGGGAGCTGCCCAAGGGCCTGACCGTCACCGACTTCGGCATCGGCGGGCTGGACCTGGCCTACGAGCTGCAGGCCGGCTTCGCCGCGCTGGTTCTGGTGGATATCTCCCGGCAGGGCGGCGAGCCCGGCACGCTCTACGTGATGGAGGTCGACGAGGGCGAGATCGAAGGCGACATCCAGGACGGCATGATGATGGACCCGCACGGCATGGACCCTCAGACCGTGCTCAGGTTCATCAAGTCCACCGGCGCATGGCCGGGTAAGGTCGTGATCATTGCCTGCGAGCCGAAGGACGTCGGCGATTTCGGCCTGGGACTCAGCCCCGAGATCGAAGCCGCCGTGGACCGGGCGGTCGACCTGGTTCTGGAGACCGTGGTTGAGCTGCAGACCGAGTTCGCCGGGCAGAGCGCCGAGTAGGTAAGGAACTCCGTGCACGAGATGGCGCTCGGCAGTGCGGTGGTGAACACGGCAACCAAACACGCCCGGGGGCGGCCGGTGAAGGTGGTCACCCTGTCGGTAGGCAAGCTCCGCCAGGTGGTGCCGGACTCGCTGTCGTTCTACTTCGACATCATCGCCAAGGGGACCTGTTGCGAGGGGGCCCGGCTCGATATCCAGGTAGTGCCCGCGCTGCTTCGCTGCGCCACCTGCGAGAATGAGTGGGAGCCGGACTTTCCCACCTTCCGCTGCCCGTTCTGCACCGACGGAAAGGTATCGGTGCTGAGCGGTGAAGAGTTTATGGTCGAATCACTAGAGGTCGAGGAGGACGAGTCATGCATCGCACCAAAGTAAAGGTTGTCGAGGACGCCCTCGACGCCAACACCACCCTTGCGAACGCCAACCGCTCCGACTTTGACCGTTCAGGAGTGACCGTGGTCAACTTGATGAGCGCGCCCGGAGCCGGAAAGACCACCCTTCTCACCAAGGTTCTGGACGACATGAAGGGGGTGCGGGTCGGGGTGCTGGAGGGTGACGTCCAGGGGAGCCTGGACGCCGACCGCCTGGCGCACCTGCACCTGCCGGTGGTTCAGATCCAGACCGACAACGGCTTCGGGGGGGAATGCCACCTGGACGCCAACATGGTCCGCTCGGCGCTTCCCGACCTGCCGCTTGACGATATCGACCTGCTGATCATCGAGAACGTCGGCAACCTGGTGTGTCCGGCGGAGTTCAAGGTTGGCGAGGATGTCCGGATCATGGTCTCCTCGGTCACCGAGGGCGAGGACAAGCCGGCAAAGTACCCGCTTATGTTCCGGGCGTGTGAGATGGTCATCGTGAACAAGATCGACCTGCTGCCGTACCTGGACTACGACCTCGACAAGTTCAACTACTACCTGGACGGCGTCCACCCGGACGTTCCGCGCATGTTCGTCAGCGCCAAGACCGGCGAGGGCATGGAGGAGTTGCGGGACTACCTGGTGAGCCTGGCCTCCCGCACGGTCCCCGCGGCCACCTAGACCCGGGAATCCCAGCAAAACGAACGTTCCCCCGGCGGCCGACCAGGCGCTTCACGTCGTCCTGATGATCATGGCCCTGTTCTGGGCCGGACTGCTGGTGGTGAAGCTCGTCGGGCCGATGCTGGGGGAGGGGGCGCCCCGCCGCGGCCCCCGGACGAGACTGCTGGTGGTGCTGGGTCTTCTGATCTTGGCCGGCTTCCTGCTCGACCAGGTCATTCACGGGCGCTTGCTATAGGCCCAGGATGCCCTCGAGCTTTGACCAGTGGTCCATCACGACGTCGGCTTCTTCGCCCGACGTGTCCTCCGGGGTCCACAGGTCGTCGTGCAGGCCGGTGTAGCGGATGGACCCCATGCCCGCCGCCCGGGCCCCGGCGATGTCGGTCCGCTTGAGGTCGCCGATGTGAACCGCTTCGTGCGGGGCGGCGTCGGTTGCCTCCAGGGCGGCCCGGAAGATCGGCGGGTAGGGCTTGGGGGTGCCCACCTCGTCGCTGAAGAAATAGTGGTCGAGCTTTATCCCGTGCTCGGCAAGGAAGCGCCTGACGAAGCGGGCGGGGGTGAACCCGACATCGCAGACCAGGGCGGTGGCGATCCCGGCGGCTCGCACCGCCTCCACCGCCTCGGCGGCGCCCTCGAGCACGTAGGTGCCGACCCCGCTGGTAGCGCTTTCGATGGCCAGGGCGAGTTCTGCCGCCAGTTCGTCCTCCGCCGAGGACCCGTCGGGCGTCACCACCGAGATGC
>DATLGP010000212.1:0-3180 GCA_035540395.1 Actinomycetota bacterium | reverse complement strand
GGATCCCGCCCAGTCCTCGGCGATTTTTCTCACCACGGTCACCGACATCGTGGGGTTCACGAGCTTTTTGGGGCTGGCCACGATATTCGCCGGGGTTCTTTAGGCGCCCGGGTCCCGCCTTCCGGCTATTCCGTTCCCGGCTCCACCGTTCGGTCCCCCTTGGCCTCGGCCGCCAGCTTGTCGGCAAGCTCGTCGACGCTGGTTTCCGGACTGAGCTCGTTGCCGGCCCGGTAGGCCGCTCGGCCCACCATGTGCGCCCCCACCGGGGCGGTGACGAACATCAGGCCCGCCACCAGTACCAGCTTCGCGACGTCTCCCGGCGAGCTCAGCTGGAGTGCCGTGCCTGCAAGCACCAGGAGCAGCCCCAGGGTTGCCGCCTTGGTGGCCGCATGCATCCGGGCAAAGACATCGGGAAACCGCTGCAGACCGATGCCCGCCAGCAGCACGAACGCAACCCCGGACAGCAGCAGGATCGAGGCGAGTATCTCTCTCATTTCGCCTTCTTTGATTCGATGGTGCGAGCCACGGTGACGGTGCCGGTGAAGCCCAGCAGGGCCGCCACCACCATCACGTCCAAAAAGCTCGACTCGCCGCTACGGGCCGCGGCGACCGCAATGCCGGTGATGATGACGATCAGGATCGTGTCCAGGGCGATGATCCGGTTGGCAAGAGTGGGGCCGCGGGCCAGGCGCACCAGGCACAGCAGCCCGGAGAGCCCCAGGCCGGCCAGGGCAATCAGCGTCGTCAGGTTCATGGGTGGTCCTCCTGTGCTCGCCGGGCGTCCTCCCGCACCAGCTCGGCGGAGTCTTCCAGTGCCTGGCGAACCGCCTGTTCGTTACCAAAAGCCCTTACTGCCATGAGCTCCAGTTTCTGCACCTCACGGCGCACGTCCTCCACGCCCTTCAGGTGCAGCACGTGAACGTACAGGGTGGTCGCATCCCGGTCGACCTCAATTGTCAGCGTTCCCGGCGTCAGTGAGATCGCATTCGCCAGTAGCGTCGTCAGCGCGTCAGAGAAGTGCCGGATGCGAACCGCCACGACGCCCTCGTTGATTCGGTTGCGCGGTGTGACGATCTCCCAGGCCACGATCCCGCTTGCCTGCACGAGCTTGTAATGAAAGTAGACTAGGAACTTGAGGGCAGCAACCGGCCGGAACCGGCCGCGCCGCTCGGCCCTTCTGGGCGGGAACAGCAGGAGCACTGCGGTAGCCACCGCCAAGCCGGTGAGGACGTTGCCAAAGCTCACTTCCTCCCACAGGAACAGCCACACCGCCAGCAACCAGGCCGCTCGCCCCGCAAAGAGCCTCATTCGCCCAACACCAGCCCGATGTACTGCGACGGGTCCATGAGCCATTCGCCGGCCCGGCTGCTCATGTCCCAAAGCGGCCCCGCTCCCAGCGCGATCGCCAGGCCGATCACCACCAGGCCTCCGGTCGACCACATCGCCATGCGGGAGATCGTGCCCTGGGCCCGGGGGGCATGATCGGAGGCGGGCTCCTCGTCGGGAGTACCCCAAAATGCCCCGGCCCAGATCTTGGTCATCGAGAACAGGGTGAGCAGGCTGACCGCGAGGCTGACGCCGACCACCACGTACCTTTGCTGGGCCATCCCCTCCTGCACCAGAGCCAGCTTGCCTACGAATCCGGAGAAGGGCGGCAGTCCCGCCAGGCTGAGCGCCGGCAACATGAAGAATGCCGCCACCAGCGGCATCTGGTGGACCAGCCCGCCGATACGGTGAAGCTGGCCGGTATGGGTGACCGACTCCACCAGCCCGCCCACCAAAAACATCGTGGTCTTGATGACGATCTGGTGGATGATGAAGAAAATCGCGGCCGCCAGGCCGGCAGCGGTGAACAAACCCAGCCCGAGGATCATGTAGCCGATCTGACTGACGATGTGAAAGCTGAGGACCCGCTTGATGTCGTCCTGCGCGATCGCTCCGAATATGCCTACGACCATCGTGGCGCCGGCAATCGACAGCAACAGCGTCGAAGGCCCGTCCGAGGGAAACAGCAGGGTCTGCGTGCGGATGATCGCGTAGACGCCGACTTTGGTAAGCAGCCCGGCGAAGATGGCCGTGACCGGGGTCGGGGAGGTGGGATAAGAGTCGGGCAGCCAGAAGAACAGAGGGAAGATGGCCGCCTTGATTCCGAAGACCACCAGGAACAGCAGACCGAGCGCCTCCCTTATGCCGGCAGGCAGGTCGGGAACCCTTTGGGCCAGGTCGGCCAAGTTCACCGTGCCGGTGGCCGCGTAGACCAGGCCGACCGCAGTGATGAACAGGGTGGAGGCCAAGAGGCTGATGACCACATAGGTCATGCCGGAACGAACCTGCTGAGCCCGTCCGCCCAGGGTGAGCAGGACGTAGCTGGCGCTCAGCATGATCTCGAAGGCCACGAACAGGTTGAAAAGGTCCCCGGCCAGGAACGACCCCGACACCCCGGTGGCCAGCACCAGGAACATCGGGTGGAAGAACAGGCGCTGATCCTGCGTGACCGGGCTGCCGATTGCGTAGATCAGGACGCCCAGCACCATGATCGCGGCCACCACCACCATCAGCGACGCGAAGAGGTCGGCCACCAGCGTGATGCCGATAGGGGCCTCCCACCCGCCTACGTTGACGGCAATTGCTCCCGCCTCGTTGACCCGAACGAGCAGGAATATTGCCGCCGCCAGATTCGCCGACAGCACCAGTACGCTTACCGTCCTTTGGAGGCGGAGACGGCCGTGCAGAATGAGCGAGACCGCCGCTCCTAACAGCGGCAAAGCCAGCAGCAGCGGAAGGACGATATTCATTCGTCTCCGTGGAGCCCGATGCGGGCGATCCGCCGGTCCTCGACATCGTCCTCAACCTCGTCGTCATGGCTCAGGCGCCAACTCCGGTAGGCCAGCGCGAGCAGCAGGGCGGTCACCCCGAACGTGATGACGATTGCGGTCAGCGCCAGCGCCTGGGGGAGGGGATCGGCGAACGACTCGATGGTCCCCCGGCCGATGATCGGCGGTCTGCCCGCCCGGCCCCCGGCCGAGAGCAGCAGCAGGTTCGCGCCGTGCCCCATCACCGCCAGCCCGAGAATGATCCGGGTCAGGCTTCGCTGGAGCATCAGGTAGGTGCCGATGGCGTAGAGCCATCCCACTACCAGCACGAGGACGATTATCACTCCGCCGCCTCCCCGCCCAGGAC
>DATLGP010000211.1:0-3028 GCA_035540395.1 Actinomycetota bacterium | reverse complement strand
AGTTTCGAGGAGGGACCCTTGCGGATCAACCCGACCGAGCACGCTGACCTCCGGGGAAGTGGAGAACTACGTCCCTGTAATTCTCCCAGACCCAGTCAGTGGTCCCGAGTACCCGGCACGACTTTCTGCCGGCTCACCTAGATCTGCTGCCCGCCTGTGGTGACGCATGGCTGGTTGAACGTGCGGTAGCGGTTGGCGAACCAGACGTTGGCGTCACAGTTCACGTTGCCGTCCTTGAGGTCGAAGCTGGGACCGAAGACCGGGCTCGGGATGAAAGGCAGCGCGCTGTTCCCGAAGGCCTGGTTGTTCACGATCCGGTTGTTCGTCGCTCCCGGGAACGTGCTCAGAGGCGGGCGGATGTCGATCCCGCTGTCGGCGTTGCGCGTGACGACGTTGTTCTCCACCAGGTTCCTGGTGGACCGGGTGAAGACGATGATCCCGCTGCCCCGGCGGGCCGTCGTGCGGTAGAAGCCGTTGCCGTCGACATGGTTGTTGCGGACGATGTTGTCGGCGGTGTCGGCGAACAGCGAGATGCCGTCGAGCCCGTTCGCTGTGACCCGGTTGTCGCTGAAGGTGTTGAACACGGCGTCGTTCTCGACCCGGATGCCGTCGTTGTCGGTGCTGTTCGGGGTCACCCGGTCACGGCTGATGATGTTGCCGTGGATGACGTTGCCCCGGATGAGGTTGTCACGGGCAGGAGCCGGGACACCGGCATGGTCGCCATCACGGCGAGAGTAAAGGCCGACCCCGGAGAACGGGCCGTTGTTGATGGCCTGGCTGTTCAGGATCTGGTTTCCACGCGAGGACATGATGGCGAAGCCGTCACCTCCGATACCTCCGGAGCCGCCGATGTTGTCCCGAGCGGTCATGCCGGTGATGGTGTTGCCCGACCCGCCGTCGATGGCGACGCCGATGTCGAAGGCGCTCACCGTGCCGTTCATGACGGTGACATTCGTACGGTTCAGCAGGAAGACGCCGGCCTTGTCGTTGACGGCGGCGGTACCGAAGATGCGGTGACCGTTGAGGTTGAAGGTGATCCCGTCGGCACCCACGATGATGCCGTGATTGGTGCAGGGCCCGACGTCGTTCTCGAGGGTGGTGTTCTGGGTGATGGTCTGCCCGCAGCTCAGGACCGCCGCCGAGGCCGGAGCGGCCACGACCAGCCCCGACAGGACAGTAAGAACTGTGACCGCCAACGCCTTCCCAGTGCTGCGCCTCATGCTTCGCTCCCCATCTCGCCCGGGGCGGAGTGTCCCGCCGATCGCACAGCGAAGACTAGCCAGACGGACCTGCGCCTTCTGGCAGGTGGAGCGATGCAGGCACTACCAAACGCCGCTCGTGCGCGTCAGCGCCCGGTCGTTTCGTTTCGGCAAGAGGGACCGTTTACCGGGGGCTGGGGGAACCGGTCCGTCGAAGTGCTCCACTTGGCCGGCGGTAAAGGGCGCCGATGGACTCGGATCGCTGCCGCGATTCGGGGGGCCGTCATGGCAGGAGGCGGAAGTCGCCAGTTGCCGGCCTTACGACGTTGAAGTGGCGGCGGTCGAGGGTGGCGACGTCATTGATTTTCATGCGTTCGGCTGTAGCCACCACCGAAGCGTCGACGGTCCCGAGCGGCAGGTACCGGTAAGTGGCTACGAGATCGGCTACGCGCAACCAGTCCGTCGCCGCGACCGGCTCGGGAATGAAATTGCCGGCGGCAAGGTCGCCGATGAACCGAACTTCGGCATCAACGCCGATCCGCGTCCCGAGCAGGTAGGCCACCTCGGTGATGACAAGCTCGGGGACGACGAGGGGGCCGGCATGGGTTTCCAGCAGCTCAAGGCATGCAGCGTGGTGGGCGTCGTCGAGGTCGACGTAGGCGTACAGTGGACCGGCGTCGACAATCAGCGCGATGCGGGAACCTCGGCGGCAAGAATCTCCTCGATCCGTTCGGAGACGTCTGAACGGCCACTCCTACCGGCTCCGGCGGCCAACAACCGTCGCCGAGTACCACCACCGCCCAGGTGCGCCTCAATTGCCTCGCGGGTCAATTCCGAGATTGTGGTGCCTCGGCGCTGTGCCTCGTGCCGTAGGCGGGCGTCGAGTTCATCGGAGAGCTTTACTGAAGTTCGTCGCATGGTATGCCAGCATACCGAGGGTACCCTCAGGGACGGGTTCGTTCGCAGGACGATCAGGTATGCGAAGCCGACCATTGGCGCCGCGATGGACCCTGACGCCGAGCCCCCTAGTGTCCGGCACCCCGCGATGTGGGGCAGGGCGAGGAGACCCAGGCCGCCGACCCTAGGAGGCACCATCGGAGTGAACCTCGGCCCACCCGGTGCCACTTTTTTGGACTTGGATCCCAGCGATTCAATGATGCAAGCGGGGCCGGGTACATGCACCGCATCGTCATGGCCCCGAAAGTCGGCGGTGAGGTGATCGAGGCGACGGGATGCCCCCGGATGCTCAGTTGCCGACATCTACGGATCGCTTCCCGAGAAGGTCGACCGGGCCGCCGCCGATCAGCTGGATCTTCGCTCGTCCAGGAGACCCGCGATATCCCCGCTGACCTGGGCCTTTCCGGTGGAGGTGAGCGGATTCGAACCGCCGACTTCCACGTTGCGAACGTGGCGCTCTGCCAGCTGAGCTACACCCCCGGGGTGATCCCAGGTTAGTCGAGGGCGGCGGCGGCCTGGTTGAGCGCGTTCTGGAGCCGGGACTGAAGGATGGTGGTGGTCAGATCGCCCCGGGTGCGTTCGAGGACGGCCCGGAGGGCGTCGGTTGTCCGGCGCAGGCCACCGCTGACCGCGTCGGGGTAGTCCATGGTGACGAGCAGACCGTAGGCCTCGTCCATGGCCTGGAGAAGGGCCTCGCCATGGGAGAGGTCTCCATGGCGGAGGCGGTCGAGGAGGTGCCGGCGCAGCTCGCTGGCCGCTTCGGCCAGGCCGTTCAGCCACGCCGCCGGGGAGATGCCCAGCTCCTCGGCGGAGGGCAGGGGGCCGTCGCCGACCATGGCCGCGGTCAGGCGGGCCTCGGCGTACTCCTTGGC
>DATLGP010000210.1:0-4172 GCA_035540395.1 Actinomycetota bacterium | reverse complement strand
AAAGGTCGTCCTGGCCCGCAAGGTCGAGCTCGGGTCGCCCCGGCCGTTCGATCAAAACCTGCTGGTCCGCCGGCTGGCAGGCACCTTCCCCGGGTGCTTTACTTTCTGCTTCGACAACCTGGTGGGAGCATCACCGGAATTGCTGGTGCGGCGGCTGGGGGACCTGGTCGACTCGGTGCCGCTGGCCGGTTCCGCCCGGAGAGGGGACACCGAGGCCGAGGACGCTGCGCTGGGCCGGCAGTTGAGGGAGTCGGAGAAGAACCTGGCCGAGCACGCTCTGGCGGTGGAAACCGTCCTGGAGAAGCTGGCCCCCTGGTGCTCGGAGCTAATAAAGGAGCCCGAGCCCTCGCTGTTGCTACTGGCGAACGTCCAGCATCTCAGCACCAAGGTCCAGGGTCGCCTGACCGGCTCCCCGAACTCGCTGCTCCTCGCCGGAGCGCTACACCCTACGGCCGCGGTCTGCGGGGTGCCCCAGGACGAGGCGATCCGGCTTATCCGCGAGCTGGAGGGTTTCGACCGGGGCCGCTACGCCGGGCCGGTCGGGTGGATGGACCAGCACGGGGACGGCGAGTGGGCATTGGCACTGCGCTGTGCCCTGGTCACCGGCACCCGCGCGGAGATCTTCGCCGGCGCAGGCGTGGTGGCCCAGTCCGATCCCGAAAGCGAGTTGGAGGAAACCCGGCTGAAGCTGAGAGCGATGCTGTCGGCCCTGGGACCGCCGGCTTAAGCCGACCTCCGCCTGGAGGGGGCGGTCACTGGGTGTGCAGGTCGGCGTCCAGGTCCGAGTTGGGCGACTCCAGCGGACCGAGCCGGTCCCGGACCTTGCGAAGAGTTCCCGAAAGCAGCCGGGAAACGTGCATCTGCGAGATACCGAGCTCGGCGGCGATCTGGGTCTGGGTCATGCCTTTGAAGAACCTCAGGTGCAGGATCCTGCGGTCCCGATCCGGCAGGGTCTTGAGCACCGACTTCACGCTGACCCAGCTCTCGAGGACCTCGAGCGAGTCGTCGTTGGCTGCGATTCGGTTCAGTGGTGACGACTTGTCCTCGTCGGTCGGGGCGTCCAGCGGGGTGGTCGAGTAGGCGTGCATCGCCTCGATGCCCTCCACCACCTCCTCCTCGGTGGATCCGGTGTATTCGGCGATCTCCTTGACCGTCGGAGAGTGGCCCAGCATCTGGTTGAGCTCGGAAACCGCCCTTTCAACGTGCAGGCTGATCTCCTTGACCCGGCGGGGGACGTTGAGGGCCCAACCTTTGTCGCGGAAGTGCCGCTTGAGCTCCCCGACGATGGTTACCGTGGCGTAGGTGGAAAACTTCACCTCCCGGGCGGGGTCGAAGCGGTCGACCGCCTTGATCAGCGCGATCGACGCCACCTGCTCCAGGTCCTCCACCGGCTCCCCGCGCCCGGCGAATCGGCGGGCAAGGTAGCGGGCGAGGGGCCGGAACAGCAAAACCAGCTCATCGCGGGCGGCAGGATTGGGCAGGCTTGCAAACAGCACATCGGCTCGCTCGGCCGTGGTCGGGGTAATCGGCTCGTCCTCAGCCTCCTTCCCGGCGGCTTCAACCTTTTCCGGCTTGGAAGCCATCAGGACACTCGCCGATGGCTCTTCGTGAGGCGAACGGACGGAACGTCTCCGTCTTCCATCTGCAGGTTGTCCGAGAGAGCGGACAGGATCGTCCATGCCATGGTTTCCTGAATGCTCTCCAGCGGCTGGGCGGGCTTTCCGTCGGTCGACACGGTGAGCTCTATCGCGCGGTTGCTGAAGCCGATGCTCAGGTTGAGCGCGGTGGCCCCGTTGGAGATGCTGAGCACCTGGCCGCAGGCCTCGTCCACCACCAGCCTGAGATCGTCGATATCGTCGATCGTGAAGTCCATGGAGGCGGCCGCACTGGCCACAACCGAGCGCAGGATGTGCAGATACTCCGCCTTGGCAGGCAGGGACACTTTGATGTCGCCGGGCAATAGGTCTCCAGACTGTCTTGTAAAGTATGGGACATATACTAGCTGTGAGGTCCATCACAGGTAGAACACGTCCCCGGGGGGCAGTTATCCAACTATCAATAGATTCTTCTCCAGAGGCCGGCTGGGTAGTCGTAAAGGTTGACGGCGAGGTCGACCTGTCCAACGCCTCCGGACTCCGCGAGCACCTGATCTCTCAGGTCCAGGAGGCCAACTACAACATTGCCGTTGACTTGAGCGGCGTCGAGTTCATGGACTCGAGCGGCTTGGCCGTGCTGATCTCCGGACTTCGGCGGACCAAGGAGCATGACGGGTCTTTGGTGCTGATCGCGCCCACGGCGTCGGTCAAGCGAGTGTTGTCAATCACCGGCCTCGACAAGGTCTTCGACATCTACGACTCTGTCGAAAAGGCGGCGGCCCGCTCTTCGTCCGCGTGACCTGCCGATGAGGTGCCTGGGAGCCGTCGGTGTTTAGCATCGACTTTCCGGCCGAGGCCGATCACGTCAGCACGGCACGAATCTTCTCCGCAGCGGTTGCCCGCCATTTCGGCTGCGACGCCAGCGATATCGAGGATCTGAAGATCGCTCTCTCGGAAGCCTGCAGCAGCGCAATCTCGCATTCCGGCCCCGGTTCACAGGACCCGGTGCGCCTCGTCGCCTCCCCCGAAGGGCATTTGCTGACCTTCGAGGTCAACGGGCACCGCAGGCGGCAGCTGAAAGCCAGTGAAGACGCCGGCATCGACCCTGACACCAACCAACAGATGATGGCCCTGAGCGCCGAGTTGATCGCTGCGCTGTTCCCCGACGCCGAGTTCATCGATCGGCCGGAGGGCACCTTCTTCCGCATCTCCGTCCCGACCGGCGCCGCCACCGCCTGATCCTCGCGGGCCCGCCCGGTGAGGGAGCAGCCCAATCTGTTCGTATCGGCACGATCCGCAGTTTCTTAAGTTTTCTCGCGCAGATAGTGATTATCTTGTTATGATTTAGTTACTCTCCGTGACAGAGCAGTCACTGACGAACTGCCGCAACCAATGGGAAAGGTAGGCCCTTGATCAAAGCTGCCCCAATGCCCTGCCGACCGACTCCCAGATCAGCTTGTGCACCGCCACGTTCAGGTCACGATCGGTTCTAGCTTCAACGATTTGTACTCCGCCCAGCCCCACCGCCTGCAGCACTGCAGGCGCCAACTCGGAGGGATCATGAATCAACCGATAACCGCATTTGTAGGTAGCCGCCAAGCGGGACAGATCGAGGCCGTGGGGGGTCCCGAACAGTCTCTCGAAGCCGGGCTGTCCGGCCTGAGGCAGGAACGAGAAGATTCCTCCTCCGTCGTTGTTCACCACCACGAATACCGCGTGGACGGGGGCCTGTGATGCCAGCAGCAACCCATTCTGATCGTGGAGGAACGAAAGGTCGCCGCACAACCCAACGACTGGTCCGGACTGCGCGAGAGCAGCTCCTAGGACGGAGGAGACGAATCCGTCTATCCCGTTCGCGCCGCGGTTCGCAAGGATCTCAATCCCGGACCGTGTTCGCATGAACCAGTCCAGGTCTCGGATGGGCATGCTGGACGCCACATAAAGAACCGAACCGTTGGGAAGACACCGGGCGACGTCCCGGGCGATCCGGGGCTCGGTCACTCCGTGATCGTCTAGAAGTCCGTCGATGGCCTCCCCGGCTTTTGCGTCGGCTTCCGACCAGCCGGCCAGCCACCCGGAGCCCGGCTTCGGTGCGATCTGTCTGGCCAGGCGGCTGAACAGGCGGTTGGGGTCGGCCCGCACCATCCACGACAGCGACCGCGCGGGGTCCAGCCAGGCGCCCGAGTCAATCGAAATCTGCCGAACCGACGCGTCCAGCAGGGCGGCCAGGCTGGGCGAGGTTCCAAGGTTGCCCACCCGGATCACTAGATCGGGACGGTGGGCTGCAGCGAATGCCGGCTGTCGCAGGAGGGCCTCGAAGGCGGCAATCGCCGGTGGCCCGGTCCGAACGTTGGAGGTCGCCTCGGCCAGCACCGGCCAGGCTGACCTTCGGGCGGTCTCCAGGATCGGAGCAGGGTCGTGGAGTCCGGTCCCGACCGCAATCACACCGCGTTCGGTCCCCTGGATCTCGGCCTGCAGCCGCTGCAGGTCCTCCTCCGAGGCCTCCAGCGGGGAGTGGGTTTCCAGCGTCCACGGCACCCCGCCGGGGCGGCCATCCAACGGGTGGGGGAAGCCGGC
>DATLGP010000209.1:0-11209 GCA_035540395.1 Actinomycetota bacterium | reverse complement strand
GCGCCACCGGCGCCACCCGCCACGCCATCCACCGATCCCCCCGCGCCTCCGGACGAACCGGATCCGGGCGTCCCAGCCGCACCGTGGGCGCTGCTGCTCACCTTGGCGCAGGCATCTGCGCAGCCGGTAGCAGCGGGGACGGAAAGTACGAATGCGCTTGCCGACCCAGCAAGGGCAGCCGATAGGATCACCGCGAGAACGGGGGTCGTTCTGAACGTGAGTCGGTTGCCCAGGTAGGTGAAACGAATCATGGGGAAGTCCTAAATCGAGCGGATCGACATTGTAGGCAACGTCGCGAGGAATAGATAGGGGCCTAGTCGATAACCCTCACGAACAGACGACCATCCGGCGTGCGGCACTGCTCGGGATAGGACTCGGCCACCGGGTAACCGGCGGCAGCGCAATCTTCGAAGGTCCGGATCCCACTGAAGGCCGGCGCAGGATCGGAGGTCACCGTGGGCTGCGGCCGGGGGCTGTCGTCCGAGCTCACCGGCGTGTCGGGTCCTGCGGGCGGCGGTGGGTTCGGAATCCCTGCCGCCCCGCCTGCACCTCCGGGCGGGGATCCGTTCGCCGAGCCGGGAGATGAGCCGGCGCCGCCGTCGCCCGTGACCTCGCCGGGCGGCCGGTCGCCGGGCGACGGCTCCGACGAGTCGACATCGAAATCATCGCCATCTCCGCCGATGCGCCCTGCGGCAGCCATCGCCACCGCCAGCGAGAGCAAAACGACGACGCTCACGAGAGCCGCGATCCATTGGGTCCTGGTAAGTCTTCGCATTCGGCTCCTGAGTTCTTAGTTCTTTCCGCCAATCTACCTTCGTTTGACGGTTGAGCCGAGGCCGGGGTTCCCTCCGCCGGCCGGCTGACCGGCAAGAACCTGCCCTAGTCCCAGAGCGCTGCCACCATGCGGTCCACGGCATCGATACCCGAAACCGGATCCGCTGCGTCCGTTTCCCTCGGCTCCGGCCCCCGAGCGGACCGGGCGCTGTCCATGCAGGCAAGCACCGGGGGCGTGAAGAAGCGCGTCAGCTGTCCAAAACCGTGGCCGTCGTCCCGCCCGGCCGGCCGGTAGTGGTAACGAAGAGGCGCGTAGGCATAGAGCTGGTTGCGAGCCCGGGACATCGCCACGTACAGAAGGCGCCGCTCTTCCTCGATGGTTTCCGCGTTCCCGGTTGCCAGGTCGGAGGGGATGTGGCCGTCGGTGACGTGGATGACGTGGACCACGTCCCACTCGCAGCCCTTTGCCGAATGAATCGTGCTGATGGTCACGAAGTCGTCGTCCAGGTGGGGAGGTCCGGCGAGATCGCTGGTGGAGCTCGGGGGATCCAGGGTCAGGTCGCTAAGAAACTGCCGGAGGCTTCCGCTGCCGGCAGCCAGCCGTCCCAACTGGTCCAGGTCGGCAACCCGCGCCCCCGAGTTGGGGTACCGGGCGGTCACTGCCGGGTCGAGCCAGCCGCGGGCCCGCTCCACCGACGCCCCGGGGGTCTTTGGACCCAAGCCGGCACAATCGACAATCGTCTCTCGCAGGGCCGCCAGAGCGGCTTGCGGCTCCTCGGCCAGCTCATGCGCGGCCGCATCGAGCCCAACCAGCGGAAGGTCCGCCTGCAGCACCCGACCGGTCACCCGGCGGGCGGTCCCCGGGCCCACGCCGTCAACCAACTGCAACACCCGAAACCAGGCCAGCTCGTCCCTGGGGTTCTCGATCAGGCGCAGCAGGCAGACCATGTCCTTTACGTGGGCGGCTTCCAGAAAACGCAGGCCTCCGTATTTCACAAAGGGGATCTTGCGCGCGGTCAGCTCCATCTCCAGCAGTCCCGAATGGTGGGCCGCCCGCACGAGAATCGCCTGGGTGTTTAGCATGGCCCCCTGCTCGTGGTGCTTGAGGATACGGTCGCAAAGCTGGTGGGACTGATCCGCCTCGTCGTCACACCGGACAAGGACCGGCCGGCCGTGGTCGGCCCGTGAGGACCACAGCTGTTTGGGGTGCCTCAGCGCCGCCTCGGCTATCACGGCGTTGGTTGCCGCCACCAGCGACGGGGTCGACCGGTGGTTTTGCTGCAGCATTACCACCTCGGCGCCGAAGCGAGACGGGAACTCCATGATGTTGCGATGGGTGGCGGCGCGAAACGAGTAGATCGCCTGGGCATCGTCGCCCACCGCAGTCAGGGTCGCCCCGCCGGTTGCCATTGCCTCCAGCAGGTCGGCCTGCAACGGGTTGGTGTCCTGGTACTCGTCCACCAGGATATGGTCGAACTGACGGTGCAGGATGGAGGCGACGTCCGGCACCCGCAGAAGGGCGCCCCAGAACAACAGCAGGTCGTCGAAGTCCAGGACCTGACGTTCCCGTTTGCGAGCCGTGTAGGCCTCGAAGGTGGACCGTATCTCGGCACGTTCGCCGGCGCACCATGGGAAGTGGGTTCGAAGAACCTGGGAGAGCGGACAGCCGGTGTTGACGCAGCGGCTGAGGATCTCAGCCAAGGTTTGCTTGCGCGCCCGCCTGCGCAGGGGCACATCGCCGGCCGCTTCCTCGGACGGGCCCTCGAGGTCTTTGCGGACCAGCGCCAGCAGGTCGGCGGCATCGGTCTGGTCCATCACCGTGAACGAGGGCTCCAGCCCCAGGGCGCGCCCGTGACGGCGCAGGAGCCGGTTGGCGACGGCATGAAATGTGCCGCCCCAGGCGTTCGCGGTTGACTCCCCGGTCATCTGTTCCGCCCGGCTGAGCAGCTCGGCCGCGGCTCGGCGGCTGAAAGTGAGCATCAGGATGCGTTCGGGAGGAATGCCGGCCCGTAAGAGAAAGCTCAGGCGCGCGGTTAGGGTGGTGGTCTTGCCGGTTCCCGCCCCGGCCACTATCAACAGATGGCCCCCGCGGTGGGCCGCAGCGGTGCGTTGCTCGGGCGTGAGAGCGGCAGTATCGAACATCAGTTCGATACTCTACCCCGGGGGCAGCGGCAAATCAGGGCAATCGAGGCTCGAGTTGAAATGGAAACCGCCTGGAATTGACCGTCTTCGGAGATACGGCCGGCATCACCGACGCTTGAAACCCAGGTTACTGGGTAGGCCAGTCGGTGGCCCTTTGACATAACGGGGGATTTTGGCGGAAGCAGACCGGCCGGCTGAGCAACTCCCTATTTCGCCTTTTCCCAACCTCGGGTATCATCTGCGTCCCCCCAAGGCAACAGAACTTGACAAACATTTCTCGAAATTTTTTCTGAAGGCTGATTCCATGGCGATGAGACTGAAAACGGCGTCCCGAACGCCGGCCCACAAGTGGGCCCCCGTGAAGAACGCGCCCGATTCCGGGCCGCCGAAATCGGTCCCGCCGGTGCCTCCGGAGAAGTCGCTGAGGCAGGCCGGCATCTCGGTCCCGGCGGGAAAGAACTCGCTGAAGTACATGCCTGCGCTCGACGGCCTGCGGGCGCTGGCGGTGATCGCAGTCCTGGCCTACCACGCCGACCTGCCGTGGCTGCCGGCCGGTTTCCTGGGCGTCGACATCTTCTTCGTGATCAGCGGGTACCTGATTACGGCCCTGCTGCTGAGCGAGCACGCCCGGACGGGAGGAATCAACCTGCGCAGGTTCTGGAGCCGCCGGGCGCTAAGGCTGTTGCCCGGCCTGATCTTGATGCTGGCCGCGGTAAGTCTGATCGTTCCGATCCTGGCGCCTGACCAAAACGAGAACCTAGGCGGAGACGTGATAGCCGCGCTGACCTACGTGAGCAACTGGTGGATGATCTTCCAGGACCAGCCCTACTTCGAAGCCATCGGCAGGCCCCCACTGCTCCAGCACCTGTGGAGTCTGGCAGTGGAGGAGCAGTTCTACCTGCTGTGGCCGCTGGCGCTGGCTTTCGCCCTTCGCAATCCCTTCCGCAAGCCGCGCCGGTTGGTGAAGTGGATCCTGCTGGCGGTAGCCGCCTCGGCCGGCGCTATGGCGCTCATGTACTCCCCGGAACTCGACGTCTCCCGGGTCTACTACGGCACCGACACCCGGCTGGGAACCATCCTCCTGGGGGCGGCCCTCGCCTTCCTGTGGAGTCCGGGGAACCGCACCGCAACCCCTACCCGGGTCGGCGGCCTTGTTCGGGACATTGCGGCCCTGGGAGCACTCGCGGCGCTCGGATGGGTGATGGCGACCTGGAACCAGTTCGACTCGACGCTGTACCTGGGAGGATTCACGCTGGTGGCGTTCCTGGCGGCCGTCGTCGTGGGCGCAGCGTCCCATCCGGGCGCTTTGACCAGGGGTCTTCTGGGCAACCTGCCGATGCGGTGGCTCGGCCACCGGTCCTACTCGATCTACCTGTGGCACTGGCCGGTTTTTATGGTGACCCGCCCGGAGCTGGACACCACGCTGACCGGCATGCCCCTGCTGGCTTTTCGGATGGCGCTGACGATGTCGCTGGCCATGGCCAGTTACAGCCTGGTGGAGAGGCCGGTCCGTACGGGGGCCCTCGGCCGCGCGTGGGACCGGCTGAAAAGCGGGGCGTCCAACCGGTCGTTTGGCCGGATGGCCACCGGGCTGGCCGGGGTTTTGCTGCCCCTCGTGCTGGGCGCCACGGTCGCCTCGGGCGCTTTGATCCGACGGGAGGCTCCCGAATCACCGGCGGCTGAGGCTCTCGCCGCCGCCACCGGGCAGGTCTCGACCACCGCCAGCGCCGGCCAACCCATGGAAGGAATCGAGGCGACCGAAGCTGCTCCCCCCGCGCCGGTTGACCCCGTCGTGCCCGAGGCTGCACCCGCCGCGCCGGAGCCGGTTCCGCCCCCTCCGACCCAGGTGACCGCCATCGGCGACTCGGTAATGCTGATCGCCAAGGACGCGCTTTCCGAGCGCCTGGGCGGCGCGGTTGTCGATGCCGACATCGGACGCCAGTCCAAGACGGTGATCGCAGTCACGGAAACCCTCAAGGCAAACGGGCAGCTGGGAGACACCGTGATCGTGCACATGGGGACCAACGGGCTGATCACCGTTAAGCAGTTCGACCAGCTGATGGACCTGTTGAGGGACACACCCAAGGTGTTGATGGTCAACGTCAAAGTGGCGCGGCCGTGGGAGGACGTCAACAACAAGATGCTCGCCGAGAACATCGGGCGCTTTCCCAATGCCCGGCTCGTCGACTGGAAGGCCACCGCAGCCGCCCACCCCCAGGCCTTCTACAACGACGGGGTGCATCTCAAGCCCAGCGGAGTCGGAATCTACGTCGACCTGTTGAGCGGGAGCGCCCTCCAGTAACGCCCAGTAACGCCCGGCCAGGCCGCTTTGCGGCCCGGGCGCCGGGGCGGGTGATAGATTCCGCGGATGGGTCGAATCCGGGACTTGAGCTTTTTCTTCTCCTCAGGCGGGCGCACCGCGTAATGTCGGCCACCCCGCTGGTGGTGATGGAGGACGTCAACAAGACGTTCGGCGAGCTTCAGGCACTGCAGGACATCAATCTCAGCGTCGACAGGGGCGAGGTGGTGGTGGTGATCGGCCCGTCCGGGTCGGGCAAGTCGACCCTGTGCCGGACCATCAACCGTCTGGAGCCCATCGACTCGGGCCGGATCCTCATCGACGGCGAAGCCCTCCCCCTCGAGGGCAAGGCGCTGGCCAAGGTTCGAGCCGACATCGGCATGGTCTTTCAGTCCTTCAACCTCTTTGCCCACAAGTCGATCCTCAAGAACGTGACGATGGGCCCGATCAAGGTGCGGGGACTGTCGAAATCCGAGGCCGAGGCCAAGGCCATGGAGCTGCTCAAGCGGGTCGGCATTGACGACAAAGCAAACCGGTATCCCGCCGAGCTCTCCGGCGGCCAGCAGCAGCGGGCGGCGATCGCCCGGGCGCTGGCCATGAGCCCCAAGCTGATGCTGTTCGACGAGCCGACCTCCGCGCTGGATCCGGAGATGATCAAGGAGGTCCTGGACGTCATGGTCCAGCTAGCCTCGGAAGGCACGACGATGATCGTGGTCAGCCACGAGATGGGATTTGCCCGCTCGGCCGCCCGCAGGGTGGTTTTCATGGACGGGGGCAGGATTTTGGAGGTCGCTCCCCCCGAACAGTTCTTTGCCGCACCGCAGACCGAAAGAGCGCGAGACTTCCTATCGAAGATCCTTGCCCACTGAATCAGGAGGACGTATGAGCAGAATACGTGCAGTTCTTATATCACTGGTGCTGTGCCTCAGCCTGGTGGCCGCCGCCTGCGGAACAGACGACAACCCCGCGATCGAAGGCCCGCAGGGAGACTCTGAAGCGCGCGAGGCTCCCGAGTTCGAAGAAGGCACGACGATGGCCGCCATTCAGGAGCGCGGCACGCTAAATGTCGGCACCAAGTTCGACCAGCCGCTGTTCGGGCAGAAGAACCCGATAACCGACGAGGTCGAGGGGTTCGATGTTGAAATTGCCAAGCTCGTCGCGCACGCCATCTTCGGCGGCACCCGGGAGGAGGCGGCCGACAAGGTCAACTTCGTAGAAACCGTCTCTGCGGTCCGTGAGGCCGAGATCCAAAAGGGAAGCGTCGACATGATCGTTGCCACCTACACCATCAACGACGCCCGAAAGGCTCTGGTCGACTTCGCCGGCCCGTACTTCATCGCCGGACAGGACATCATGGTGATGAGAGACAACAACGACATCAACGGCGTCGACGATCTGAACGGCAAGCGTGTTTGCTCGGTTCAAGGCTCGACCTCACTGCGCAACTTGCAGGAGCAGGCCCCGCAGGCCGACACCTCCATCTCGTTCGAGCGTTACACCGACTGCGCGGACGCCATGAGGGCCGGGCGGGTAGACGCGGTCACCACCGACAACGTCATCCTCCTGGGTCTGGTGAGGGACAACCCCAACGACTTCAAGGTCGTGGAGAACACCTTTACCGAGGAGCCCTACGGCATCGGGATCACCAAGGGCGACGACGCCTTCCGGGACTTCCTGAACGACACGATAGAAGCCGCTTACGAGGACGGAAGCTGGGAAGAGGCGTTCGACGCAACCGTCGGCCAGGCCGGAGTGGACGCTCCCGAGCCGCCCGAGGTAGACCGCTATACCTCCACCGGCGAGGCGTCTCCGGCGCCTACCCCGACCCCGACAGGCACTCCCGCCGCGTCGCCGTCACCGACTGGGACAGCCTCACCGGAGGCTTCACCCACGGGCTAGAAAGAAGGAGAGCCTCAGCCGAACCGAATAGTCGATGGAGGTTCTCCTAGACAACCTGGATTCCTTCGAAGTCGGAATCCGCAACACGGTGGCCTTGGCCCTGGCGAGCTTCGCCGGGGCCCTGGCCATCGGACTGGTGGTGGCAACTTTCCGGGTGAGCCCGGTCCTGCCCCTCCGGGCGGCGGGGACCACCTATGTCGAGGTCGTTCGCAACATCCCCCCGCTGGTACTGATCTTTTTGTTCTTCTTCGGCTTCCCGAACATCGGCATCGTCTACTCGCCGTTCATCTCGGCGGCCATCGTGCTGGCCGCCTACACCGGCGCCTTCGTGGGAGAGGCCATCCGGGCCGGCATCAACACCGTGGCTCGCGGGCAGGCGGAGGCGGCTCGAGCCCTGGGCATGACCTTCCGTCAGACCCTCGGCCTGGTGGTGATGCCCCAGGCACTGAGATCGGTGGTACCGCCGATGGGGAACCTGTTCATCGCCCTGGTGAAAAACACCTCCCTGGCCTCCACCATCTCGGTGTTCGAGCTCACCTTCGTCAGCAAGAGGCTGATTACCGACACCGCCCAGGGCCTGACGGTCTTCTTCGGAACCGCGCTTGCCTACCTGCTGCTGACGCTGCCTGCGGGCTGGGTGGTCGGCCGGATCGAAAGAAGGGCGGCGATCAAGCGATGAGCGGCCGAACCCCACCGCCGGATGGACCGGGCCGGCCATGGTAGCTCCCGCCCTCGGCGACGCGCTCGGCCCCCGGGCCCGACGCCGCGCCGCAGTGGCGTCGGTGGCGGCGGCCGCCGCAATTGGTTTTGTGATCTTCGTCGCCGTCAGACGATTTGCCGACGCCGGACAGTTCGAACGACGGCTGTGGGAACCGTTCCTCCGCCCCGAGGTCCACCGGTTCCTGTGGAACGGCCTGGTGAACACCCTCAAGGCTGCGTCGATCGCGCTGGTTCTCGCCAGCCTGCTCGGCATCGTGCTGGCCCTGGGCCGGCTTTCGCGGCCCCTGGTGCTGCGAACCGTATCCCGCAGCTATGTCGAGTTCTTCCGGGGATTTCCGCTGCTGTTGCTGATCGTCTTCGGCTTCTTCACGCTCCCTCGCCTGGGAATCGGGCTGAACCGCTTCTGGGCGCTGGTCATCGCCCTCACCGCCTACAACGGCGCCGTGCTGGGGGAAATCTTTCGTGCGGGCATCCTGTCGCTGGACCGGGGGCAGAACGAAGCCGCCGAAGCTCTTGGGATGCGCCGAGGCCAATCGATGCGTTTCGTAATCCTGCCCCAGGCCTTTCGCCGGATGACCCCCACCATCGTCAGCCAGTTCGTCACGCTCCTCAAAGACACCTCGCTCGGATTCGTGATCGGATACGAGGAACTGCTGAGAACCGGCCAGATTGCCGGAGAGTTCTTCAGGAACTCGCTGCAGTTTCTCATCGCGGTCTCGGTGGTCTTTTTCGTCGTCAACTTCACCCTCAGCCGAATCGCCCGGCGCCTGGAGCTGCGGCAGCGGCGTAGGTACAAGGCGGGCACGATCGAGGTGGCGGGACCCGAGGACCTGGTGGCCGCCGGTCTCGAGCTGGGCAAGGGCAAGTGAACCCTCGTCGGCCGGAACCGTCCTGCGGATCGCCATGGGAATCGCTTTCGACGGGCGGCTCAATCGCCCTGGCTCTGATGGGACCGGGAGCCCTCGCCGCCGACAGCGCCATCGGCCTGGAGCCCAAGCACCAGCTTTCCGGAGCCTAACCTCCCACTCGGGTTCGCTTGCGGACCTGGGAGGTCACCACCAGGATCGCCACCGCGAACGCCACCGATACCAGCGCCAGCCCCGAGTGGATTAACTTGAACTCGGTGGAGTGGGCGGGATCGTCGACTATGTTCCAGATGCGGGTCAGCCAGATGTAGAGAGTCCAGATGGCCGCGGCTCTGAGAACGATGGCTTGGGTTCGGGTCATTCTCTACATCCTAAGCGAGTCGCCGGTACTGCTTTCCGGGTTGGAGGGGGGCGGACGCTCGAACAGTTCCACCAGGTTGCCGGCCGGGTCGCGGACGAAGCAGCGGCGGGCGCCCCACAGCCGACGGGCGTCCCGCCGGCCGATCCCGGCCTGGGTCAAACGATCGACAATCTGCTCGTACTCGGTGCCGGCGTCCATCGCAAAATGCCCCGGACCCGGCTCGGCTTCGCCGACGATCACGTGCACCTGCGTGTCGCCGAAGCCGAGCCAGCACCCGGGGGTGTCCGCCACCAGCATCGGCGGCCTCTGCAGCGGGACTCCGCCGAGCATCCGGTAGAAGTCCCGGGCCGCAGCCACCATGTCCTTGGAGGGCACGGTGACCGTTACGTGCTGGATGCGCCCCATGCCCTACAGGAGCAGCCCGAGCGCTATGAACAGCAGCCCCAATGTCACGAGGTTAAAGGCACCCAATGCCACGCCGAGAAGTGCCAGAAGGAAACAAAACGCCGCCAGTGCGAACATGATCCGATTTACCGTGAGCTTCATCGTTCACCCCAGTTCTTCCGCCGGTTAGTTACCGGCAATCTACTCCTTCCGCCCACCCGTCCGCAGCAGGAAACGGCCTGCCGCGCCAACTCCTGAACGGCGGTACGCCGAAGCGGCGTCCCCTCCCCTCGGCCTACTTACTTTCCGGGCTTGAACTTCAGCTTCTTGAGCTGGGCGGCCACATCCTTCGAACTCAAAAACTCCAGAAGGGCATCCACCGAGTTGCGCCGGGTCCGTCCTCGCTCCACCGCAATGTAAAGCGTGCGTTGGGCCTTCAGGCCGGGGACATGCAGGACCCTCAGGTCGCCGTCCCCGCCGGTCTCTCCCGCCTCCAGGGCGTAGGTTGAGATGAAGGAGAGCCCGACGTTGGCTTTGACCGCGCGCTTCACCGACTCGGTCGTACCGAGCTCGAGCACCACCCCCAGGCGTTCAGGGTCCAGGCCGACGGCAGCCATCGCCTCACTCACCATGGTCCGGGTGCCCGATCCCTGCTCCCGCAGCACCCAGGGATGAAAGATCAGGTCGTCACGATGGATGGATCTCTTTTCCACCAGCGGGTTCAGTGCCGAGGCAATCAGCACCAGCTCATCGGTGGCGAACGGGATCAGCTCCAGCCGGTCCACCGCCACGGCGGCGCCGATCACCGCCATGTCCACCCGGCGCAAGAGCAGCTGGTCGGCGATGTAGGAGGTATCGCCCACCTGGACGCAAACCCGCACCGCCGGGTACTTTTCGCAGAACGGGCCGAGGATGTTCGGAAGCAGGAACTCGCCGGGCACGGTGCTGGCCCCGACGTTCAGCCGGCCCGCCGGCAGCGTTCCGAAAGTGGACATGGACTCCTCGAGCCGTTCCGCCACCGTCGACAGCTCGCCGGCATGGGCATAAAGCTGCTCGCCGGCGGCGGTGGGAACCCAGGACCGGCCGGAACGCACGATCAACTTGGTCCCGAAGTGGTCCTCGAGGGTCCGGATCTGGGCGCTGATCGCCGGCTGGGTGACCCCGAGGCGCTTGGCGGCGGCCGAGAAGCTGCCTTCGTCCACCAGCTTCACAAAACCTCTGAGGGCGGGGATGGTTAGGGGGGCCACGGCAACTCCTGGGTAATACCGGTCAGATCCGGACCTATGCTATCCCGGCGCCGGGCGATGTCCAGGCGCGAGCGAGGCCCCCGCCGGGGGCCCCACTCGGTGAAATCGGGGCTTAGGCCCTCTGGAGGTTTCCGCCCTCTTCGGCGCACTTGATCAGGTACCGAACGATGGTCTGGGTGGGAGTCTTCACCGAGTGAACCGTCGTGAGGTGGTGGGCAAGCTGGCGGGCCAGCTCGGCCTTGTCGTTGGCGGTGGTCGAGAACCCGCAAGTGTCGGCACCTGCCGATGCGCAACTGTAATTGAGCGCCATGAAATCCCCTTTCGTTGGCAGTCGTTCAAACCCTCCGGTGCCCATCATAGCATCTATTACTTATTGTCCCCATAAATTATTCTTATAGCTACACCTGAGCGCTCCGGCTCGCCGGTCACTCCGGGCGGCGCCCGGACCCTTGTTAAGATGGCAAGATCCGCCCACAGGAGCGTTACCTCCATGCAAGCCGCCGGCCGTCCTCTTAAC
>DATLGP010000208.1:0-1733 GCA_035540395.1 Actinomycetota bacterium | reverse complement strand
CGCGCCTCGGAGCACGAGGCGGTTCTCAACGAGCTGGTCGAGATGGCCAAGGACCAAAAGGTCGACGCGGTCCTGGTTGCCGGAGACCTGTGGGACCGGGCGCTTCCGCCCCTCGACAGCTTGCAGCTGGTGGTCGAGACGCTGATTCGTCTGGCCGAAGCCGCCGGCCGGGTGGTCGCCATTCCCGGCAATCACGACTCGCCGGCGCTGTTTTCGGTGCTAGCCGGCCTTCTGGAGCCCCGGGGGGTCATCCTGGCACCGAAGATCGCCCGCCCGGATGCCGGCGGCATCGTGAAGATCCCCTCCCGTGACCGAACCGAGACCGCATGCGTCGCGGTGTTCCCGTTCCTGCACGAGGCCTTCACTATCACCGACGTGCTAAAGGATTCCGAGGACTGGTTCGCCAAGCTCGATCCGGGCACCGTCATCGGCGCCGACCGCTACGCGGACAAGGTGCGGCGGCTGAGCACCGCCCTGTGCTCGGGGTTCGACGACGGCGGCATCGGGGTGCTGATGGCCCACTATTTCGTGCATGGCGCCGAGGTCGGGGGCGGAGAGCGCAAGATTCACCTGGGGGAGCAGTATGCCGCCACCGCGCAGTCGATACCGCCGGGTGCCGGGTACGTTGCGCTGGGACACATCCACCGCCCGCAGGAGGTGGCCGGCGCGGCGGTGGCCGCCCGTTACAGCGGCAGCCCTCTTCAGTTGGACTTTTCGGAGAGGAGCCATGACAAGCAGGCGGTGATCGTCGACATCAAGCCGGGATCGCCCGCCAAGGTCAAGACACTTCCCCTCACCTCCGGCCGGCGCCTGGTCCGGGTGCAGGACGAGCTGGAGGCTCTGCAGTCACGAGTGAGCGAGCTCGGTGACGCCTACCTGGATGTCCGGGTGCAGACTTCGGGGCCGGTGTTCGGGCTGGCCGACCAGGTGCGCAGGTTCCTGCCCAACGCGGTGCTGGTCCAGGCGGTCTACGAGCGGCTGGCCGGTTCCGAGGACGCCGGAGCCAAGCCGATGGACGGGGGGATCGGCGAGCTCTACGCCGGCTACCATCTTCGTCAGCACGGGATAGAGCCGCCGGTGGAGCTGCTCGAGGAACTGAAGGCTCTGGAGGAGGAGGTCCAGCGTGCGGCCTCTTGAGCTGACCCTGGAGGGCTTCAAGTCCTACCGGAAGCCGCAGACCTTCAGCTTCGAGTCCCGAACCCTGTTCGGCATCGTCGGTCCCACGGGATCGGGCAAGTCCTCCATTCTCGAGGGGATCATCTTCGGCCTGTACGGCAAGACTCCCAGCGTGGAGTCCGCCACCAAAAGACTCATCAACTCCCAGGAGGAGCAGGCTCGGGTGCAGCTTGTCTTCGAGACGGACGACGTGGCGTGGGAGGTCGTCCGGGTCATTCGCCAGAAGGGCACGTCGCAAACGGTCCTGCGCCGGCTGGATGGGGTGGGGGAGCCGGTCACCGGCGACCGCAACGTGACCGATAGGGTTACCGAAATCGTCGGCCTGGACTTCGAGTCCTTCCGCTCGTCGGTGGTTTTGCCCCAGGGCGAGTTCGACCGTTTTCTCAAAGCCACCCCCACCGAGCGTTCCCGGATTTTGAAGGGCATCTTCCGCCTGGACCGGGTGGACCTGTTGCGGGAGGGCGCGAGGGCCCGATGGCAGCTGCTCGAAGGGCAGATAGCCGCTCACCAAAGCACCCTGGACGGATTCCCGGATGAGCCGGAGGCACGGTTGGAGC
>DATLGP010000207.1:0-2711 GCA_035540395.1 Actinomycetota bacterium | reverse complement strand
CAGCCGTGGGGATCGACAGCAGAACCTTTGCCGAGCAAGTGACTGCTACCTGGCGTGCGAAAGGCATGCGGATTGCCGAACAGGATCGGCCACGGGTTTTCCAAAGGTTCGCAGTTTCCGAGGATGGCTTCCGCTTCAGTCTGGTTATCAACGAGGAGACCGATCAAATCTCCATCGGCGGAAGCGGGCCGTGCGTCGATCCGCCTGAATGAACGAACACCGGATCAGGGTCGCCGGCCGAACCCGCCGACATGCTCGCCGCAATCCAGAACTAGGGAATCCTAACAGTCCAGTCCTTGCGCCGGAGGCGGGAGTGAGGACGCTGCACTAGCTGTTCAGAGACTCTTTGATCTTGCCGATCCAGATCCCCTCGTTCGCCTGGTAGGTTCCCCCGCCGTGCAGCCGGGGCATCTCCTCGCTGCCCGCATGATGCAGGGCAATCAGCTTCCAGTACCGGTCAAAAACAGGGCTACCGGAACTTCCGGGCTCGGTGGGGGCCCGGTAGTGAACCTTCACGTCGTCATAGTCGAGCATGAGGTTGTCCTGAATGGAGAACATCGGCTGCAGCCCTCCCCGCGGGTGACCAACGAGAAAGGCACGTGGTGGAGGGATACCGTCCAGCGGCGGCGGTTTGACCGCAACCGGGCACGGGATTATCCCGGGAGGGGTGGTCGCCAGGACCAGAACGGTTGCATCGAGCTCTTTGCTCGAGGACGACCACAGAATCCGCTCGACCCGAAATCTAGCGACCTCCCCGGGTGAATCGAGACCCCGGAAGGTTATATAGGCGTTCTCAGCAGATATCCCTTCGGGAATGACGTGAGCGTTGGTCATCAGGACGACATGGGGGAACGACGCCTTTAACACGTCTCCTTCGAGCAGGAATCCGGTCCCGATTCCCTCTTCGTACTCATCCTCTACCCTAGCCACGGCGCGGCACCGCTCCAGCGCTTCCTTGAACCAACGCAAGCTTTGGAATCGCTCCGCTCCGAAAACCTTCTCATGGCTGGCCGAGCTGTCCACCTTCTCCAAAGCACTGCGGTCGACCTCTGCCGCAGAGACGATCACCTGACCCCCTTCCCGGGTGAGCAGCTTGGCCCTGAGCAGGGGCAGCATCCTGGCTCCTGGCTCGCTCCGGGCGTCCAGACGCCAAACCTCCACCAGTTGCCTGAGGGTGCTTCCCAGCTCGAAAGCGTCCGTGCCGGGGGCATCGACGTAACCGCTCAGCCATTCCAAGGCTTCATCGACTCGGCCCAACGCCAGGCAGGACTCCATCGCAGCCGCTTGTTCCCAGGTGCCCGGTTCAGGGTTGGCCCGGATAGCGTCGTGAATTGCCAGGGCCGTCCTTCTCGATTCTCCGCGGGGATCGGGGAATCCCGGCACGTCCAGCCCATCCTCCGCTGCCCTCATCAACAGCGCCGCCACGTTAATGCCATGCCATAGCTGGGAGGAGTCCTGACGGTACACGCCGTGGTAGGCGTCCAGTGACCGCTGAAGGTAGATTCGCCGCCGCTCTCCAAGCTTCTTACCCGATAGCGAGAAGAGTTGTTTGTAGGCCCGGCCGATCAGCCCTTTTGCCTGGAGATGCTCCTGGGGGTCAATGCCTTCCGTCGCAGCGGCAAGATCCTCAAGGATGCTGAGGGCGGCGGTCACCAACTCCTGGTCCAGCAGAGCCTGGGCATGGCGCCGGCGTATTACCGGCAGGTCCAGGCCGCCCTGGATCATGGCGTCCGACACCTCTTGCAGCAGTTGGAAGTACCTTTTGCGCTGCAGCAGTGCCAGAACCTGCAGACCGTCGGTTTCGCTGATCGAGCCTTCGACAGTTCGAAGGCTCGATACCAGCTGGTGGCAGTACCGCTCGATGAGTGGCCGGTCGAAGCGGTCTATGGCGGACTGCAGCTGCTCGGTCTGGTACGGCTCCCACGACATGTCTACGAAGGGATCAGCTTCTCAACGGCTGCGCGCAGCCGGGCGCCCCCCAGGTACTTCGAGATGCTGTGGCGCCACCTGCCGTAGTTGGGCTCATGAATGTCCTCGATCACGCGCTCGCCCGCCAGACCGTAATCGTTTCCGAGTACGGGGTCCAGGCCCACAACGGGGTCCAACCGATCGAAGACGTTGACCCATGAGCCCCTTACCCGCTCGCGGGGGAACCCGTTATCCCGGCTCCATTCCGGCTTGAACCGGTCCTGGATCTCGTCCATGCCCAACGGGCTGCCGAGGGTGATCAGCGCATCGATTCGAGGGCAGTCCCTTACTCGCTTCAGGCAGTCGTAGGAGATGACCGTTCCCATGCTGTGTGAGATCACGACATGGGGTCCCGGTTGGCGGGCTCCTTCGACGAGTAGGCCGATCATCCGGGAACGGATTTCGTCTCTGATCCGGAATGATTCGCCGGGGCGGGGGCTGAACTGCCAGTTATAGAGGTAGTGATGAACGTCCCGCAGAAAGGTGCGCATCAGTCTGACCTTCAGGACGGCGGGAAGAGGAATTCGTTCGAGGTCCCCCGGACGGGGCTGCTCCCCACCGTCGGTCGAGCCTGCCAAGTCAGTCAGGCCGGTCCTGGCTGCGATTCCGGCAACCAGGGCGGCCTCCTGCGGAGAGGCCTCCGCCAGCCAGCCCATGTCCACTTCCTCAAGCCCGGCCCGCTCATAGGCTTCGAGGGATTCGTAGGCGGTGCTCGGCACCGCCGGGCGTTCGTACAACAGGTC
>DATLGP010000206.1:0-8824 GCA_035540395.1 Actinomycetota bacterium | reverse complement strand
GAACCATCTTTGCGGTACCGACCTACGGCTTTTTGACCGCCATGGGTACCGTCATCGCAGTCGGGCTCTACCAGGCGGCCAACGGAACGCTGGAATCGCTTCCGCCGACCCAGGTGGAGGCTACGCAGGCGATTACCCTTTTCCTGGTCCTGAGGGCCTTTGCGTCAGGATCCACCGCACTCACCGGCATCGAGGCCATTTCCGACGGCGTTGCGGCCTTCGAGCCGCCGGAGGCGAAGAACGCCTCCCGCACCCTGTTGATCCTGTGCTTCCTGCTCGGTTCTTTGTTCCTGGGAATCACCTTCCTCTCCCGGGCGGTCGGCGTGGATCCGACGCTCATCGACGAGGGCAGAACGGTGACCTCGCAGATCGCCGGAGCGGTCTTCGGACAGAACCACTGGTTCTTCTTCGTCGTCCAGGCGTTCACGGCCCTGATCCTGTTCCTGGCCGCCAACACCGCGTATGCGGACTTTCCGCGGCTGGCATCGGTGCTGGCCAAGGACCGGTACTTGCCCCGGGGCCTGGGGCAGCGAGGAGATCGACTGGCCTTCTCCAACGGGATCCTGATACTCACCGCCGCCGCCGGCGGCCTGTTGATCAATTACGAGGCCGATGTGCACCGCATCGTGCCGCTGTACGTCGTCGGGGTCTTTACCAGCTTCACGCTCTCCCAGGCCGGAATGGTGGTAAGGGCGCTCAGGCTGAAGAAGGTGGCCGAACGGCTGGGCAAACCGGTGGATCGTCACTGGAGACGTAAGGTCGTCATCAGCGGATTCGGCTCGATCACCACCTTCGTCGTGCTGATCATCGTTGCTACAACCAAGTTCTTCACCCCGCTGCACCGAGGGGAGATGCCTCACTTCCGGGGAGGGGCCTGGCAGATCATCGTACTGATCCCCTGCCTGGCCTGGGTTCTTTCCAGGATCAACAAGCACTACCGGCACGTCGAGACCGACCTGATGTTCACCGGAAAGATGCCCGAGGTACACAGTGAAAAGGTGGTGATGGTCGTTTCCCGGTTCCGGGGCGCCACCAAAGCCCTGGCGGTCGCCCGGACGATCGCTCCCCGGGAGCTGAGAGCCATAGCCTGGCGCTGCTCGGAGCAGCGCCTCGAGGACCTGCGCAACCGGTGGGAGAGCATGAAGGTGACCACCCCCATCGAACCGGTGGGCGACAACGTGTCCGACGTATTGCGTTTCGTCAGGCAGATGGACCCCCGGTCGGACGACCCGGTGACGGTGATCTTCCCCGACCCGCATTACCGGACCTGGTTCGGGCAGGTCGTCAAGAACCGGCAGATCTTGAAGCTGAAGAGGGCCTTCCTCTACGAGAGCGGAACCGTCTTGGTGGGGATCCCCTACAACCCGGTGAAGGACCCCGAGCCCAAGCGGCTGCAGGCCCCCACCCGCATAGCTCTGGTGGTGGTCGTCTCGTCGATCAACAAGGCAACGGTCCGGGCGATTCAATACGCCCGGTCTCTGCATCCCTCTGAGCTCAAGGCGTTGTCCATCCAGACCGAGCCGGGGGACGCAGCCAAGCTGACCGCGCAGTGGGGCAATCTGGGTCTGGACGTTCCGCTGGAGGTGGTAGACGCTCCTTTCCGGGACCTCGTGGACCCGCTGAAAAGAGAGCTCAGGGAGATGAGGTCGTCACCGGGTGATGCCATCGGGGTGGTGGTCCCTGAATTCGTGGTTCCCCGCTGGTGGCAGAACGCCCTTCACACCCAGACCGCCTTCTTTATCAAGACCGCCCTCTTGTTCGAGGACGAGGTCATCGTGATCAACGTCCCCTACCGACTGCATGCCCGCAAGCACCGGGACAAGCGCCGGGCACCCGAGAGGGTTTAGCCGGCCGAGATCGCGCCGACCGGGGTCCAGCACCCACGCGTGCCTGAAGAACCCTCGCTGAAGGGCCCAGGCCTCAAACGGCCGGCTGGACCCGGAGCGACCCATCCCATCGATCGCTCCGGGCTGCCCGGGTGTCGTCAGGCCAGGTCGGATGCCTCGGCTGCCGGCAGGTTCATGCTCTCCACCTGCCGGTTGGCAGAAGCCCGGAGCGTCCAGGCCAGAATGGCGCCTGTGATGACGACCACCGCAATCCGCAGGGTCGGGTTCGGCTCCACGTTGACCACGAACACCACCGGAACCGCCACGAGCAACGCCACCAGGTTCATGACCTTGATCAGCGGGTTCAGGGCGGGACCTGCGGTGTCCTTGAAGGGGTCGCCCACGGTGTCGCCGATGACCGCGGCTTCGTGCGCGCTGGTACCCTTTCCTCCGTAGGCCCCCTCCTCGATCAGCTTCTTCGCGTTGTCCCACGCGCCACCGGAGTTGGACAGCAGCACCGCCAGCAGCTGGCCGCACAGAATGACTCCGGCGAGGAACGCTCCCAGCGCCTCGGCACCCAGGGCAAAACCCACCAGAATCGGCGTCAGCACGGCTAGCAGGCCCGGCGTGGTCAGCTCCCGAAGCGATGCCTTGGTGACGATATCCACCACCCGGGCGTAGTCGGGCTTCTCCTTGTAGTCCATGATCCCGGGATGCTCCCGGAACTGGCGGCGTACTTCCTGCACCACCGCGAAAGCGGTTCGGCCGACCGCCGAGATCGTGAGGGACGAGAACAGGAACGGCACCGCACCGCCGATCAAAAGCCCGATGAGGACCTCGGGACGGTCCACCCGGATCGCGAAGTCGGCAAACAGCTCACCTCCGGTCGCGATCGCCGAATCCCGGAACGACCCGAACAGGGAGGTTGCCGCGATGACTGCGGTGGCGATGGCCAAACCTTTGGTGATCGCCTTGGTGGTGTTGCCCACCGCGTCCAGACTCGCCATGATCTCGTCCGCCTTGCCGCCAAGACCGCCGGACATCTCGGCCACACCATGAGCGTTGTCCGAGATGGGGCCAAAGGTGTCCATGGACACGATGACTCCGACGGTCGTGAGCATCCCCATGCCAGTGAGGGCAATCATGTACAGGGCAATCGACTCGTCGCCCTGGCCCAGCAGGAAAGCCCCGCCGATGGCGGCGGCAATGGCGGCAATCGACCAGACCGTCGACTCCAGTCCGTAGGCGAAGCCGGAGATGATGGTGGTGGCCGGACCGGTCTGGGTGGCCGACGCGATCTCCTTAACCGGCTTCTTCTCGGTGGAGGTGTAGTGCTCGGTAAGGTAATGGATTGCTGCCGCCAGGATCAGCCCGAGGCTTACTGCAAAGGCAGGCTCCCACTCGACCTCGCCGTTGGGCCGGAAGTACAGGTAGGTGAAGCCGAAGACCAGGATCGCCGACAGCAGACCCGAGTAGAAGAAACCCCGGTTGATCGACTTGATGCCGCTCTCGGTCTCGCTGCGGGGGTTCACCAGGTAGATGCCGATGATCGAGGTAATGACTCCGATGGCCCGGACGAACAGCGGGAACATCACGCCGATGGCCGCACCCCGGGGACCGAACTGACCGTATGCGGTGAAGCCGAGGATCAAAGCGGCCACCAGGGTGACCTCGTAGGACTCGAAGATGTCTGCCGCCATTCCGGCGCAGTCGCCCACGTTGTCGCCGACGTTGTCGGCGATAGTGGCGGCGTTGCGGGGGTCGTCTTCGGGAATGCCCTTCTCCACCTTGCCGACCAGGTCGGCGCCGACGTCGGCGGCCTTGGTGAAGATACCTCCGCCCACCCGCATGAACATAGCCAGAAGAGCCCCGCCGAATCCGAAGCCGACCAGCACGGTGGGGCGTCGCCCAGGAACACCAGGAAGATGGCAGCAGCACCGAGCAGTCCCAGCCCGACCGTGAACATTCCGCAGACTCCGCCCGCCCTGAAAGCGATGGTTAGCGCCTTCTTCTGAGATTCCTGCGCCGCATTGGCCACGCGCACGTTGGCCCTCACCGCGAGACTCATGCCGACAAAGCCGATGGTGGCGCTGAACCCTGCGCCCAGAAGGAAGGCTACCGACCGGGCAAATCTGATGATGTCGGGGTTACCCGTCACCGTTCCGGTCGGCAGGAAGAACAGGCCGATGGTCAGGATCACCACGAACACGCTGAGGGTCCTGAACTGTCGCTTCAGGTAGGCCCGGGAGCCTTCCTGGATCGCGTCCGAGATCTCGATCATCTTCTTCGTTCCCTTGGGGGCCGCAAGCACCTGGCGCGCGAAGTAGCCGGCCACGAGCAGCGCCAGGATGGAGATCGCAAGGATTACGTAGAGCGATGACTGCTCAAACGAATTGAGCTGTACGTCGATAGAGCCGCCTTCGACGGCGAGTAATCTGGTGCCAGGCATGCTGGATTAGCCTCCCAAAAGGTTTGCGATTGGTGCGCGGGCCCAAAATCTCAGGGCACTGGAATGTTTCCGCCGGGGGCGATTATATCCACGTTTATTCGCCCCGATGGGGCCTGCCGCCCGGCGGCATCAGGGGTGAGTTTGAACCCACGCGACGGGTAGGCCAGAATACGGCCCCGTGCGCTTCCATCGTCCCCCCCGAGTTTGTGCTCTGGTATTCGGGTGCGCCTTGATCCTGGGCGCCTGCGGCGGCGGGCCCGAGTCGGTTTCGCCCCCTTCGCCCCCAGCGGAACCCGAAGTGGCCGAAGTGGCCGAAGCGGCATTCCAAACCGGTGTGGTTCATCTGGTCGATCCCCTGGAACGGCCCGATTCGGGCGAAAAGGCCCACGCCGAGGTCCCCAGGGTCATCGCACTGCTGAACTCCTTCTACTCCTCAGCTTTCCTCGACCCGGCAAAGTGGCAGGGCGGCCTGCATCCGGATCTGGCTCCCCTTTTCACCGCCGAGGCCCAACCCGGCGCGGCGGGCAACCTCACCAACCTGGCTATGTCCGACCTTTCCGACAGGATCGAATCCGTCGAACCGCTCCGGCAGACCCTGGACAAGGTCACCTTCCTCGTGGCCGAGGACGGAAGCGTTCCGATAGGGGTTGCGTCGGTGACCTTCGAAGCCACCGGCAAGCCGGCCGGCGACGGCCCGGACGTAACGATCACCCACACCGGCCATTACTGGCTGCAGAGGGAGGGAGACGAATACAAGATCTCAGCATTTGAGGTGTCGATGAACGCGGCGGAGGGGCCTGACCGGTGAGCGCCAAGAAAACGCCCCGGCGCCTACGAACGGCGGTCGCCCGCGGGATCGCCCTTTCGATGCTCGTGTCGGTCGCATGGTGGACGGTGGCACCCGTGGTGGGCCGGGCCGGTACCGGCGACAGCGCGGTCGCGATCGCCAAGGTAGCCGGGGCATCGTGGCGTCCCGAACGAAACGAGCCGCTTTTCATCGCGGTACTGGGGACCGACGTCCGCAGCGGCCCCCCGGGAGGCGGCGGCGGCCGGTGCGACGCCATTCACATCGTCGCGATCAACCCCCAGCAGCGTGCCGGGACCATCCTCAACTTCCCGCGGGATGCCAACATCGCCGGCTATACCAAGGTGAACGCCGCCTGCACCAACGGGCCCGACCGGATGGTCCAGGCGCTGCGCAGCCACACCGGCATCCCCATCCAGTACTACGTCACCACCGAGTTCAGCCACTTCATCCGACTGATCGACGAGCTGGGCGGTGTCGAAGTCAACGTTCCCTACGACATGAAGGACTCCCCGTCGGGGGCCGACTTCCGTCCCGGACCGTTCCGCATGAACGGGAGCCAGTCACTGGCATTCACCCGCAATAGAAAGGACACGCCGAGGGGAGACTTCAGCCGGACCGACAACCAGGGGTTGTTCATACAGGCCTCGCTGGCAAAGTTCCGGGCCGAGGCGGCAGACCCGCACCGGATCCTCGACTACGTGCGGGCGGCCCGCAAACACCTGAAGTCCGACGTTCCCCTAAGCGACGCAGTGAAGCTGGCGTTGCTGGCCCGGGAGGTGGATCCGGCGGCAATGCGCAACATCACGATCAATGGTTCCACCGGTACTGCCGGGCGGGCGAGTGTGGTGTTCCTGGCCCCCGGTGACACCTACAACCGGGTCAAGGACGACGGCATCTATTGAACCGGCCGGCCTGCCCTAGCCGTGGATTTCCACCCAGTCGTCGCTGGGGCCGGGTTGGTAGGTCGAGTCGAGCTTTTTGGCGATCACCCCGGGCAGTCCCAGCCCCTTCGCCGCTTTGAGCACCGCCTTGCCCGACCCCGGTATCGAGGTCGAGGTGCCGAGCAGGCCACCGGGCACCACCGATTTCTCCAGCAGCTCCCGGCGGCTGGAATAGGGCTGTCCGGTCAGGTCCCGGCCGTCCAGGTACAACAGGTCGACCGCGACAAAGCTCTCCGATCCGGCGGACCCTGAGACCAGTCCGTCGATCACCGCGTTCAAACCAACCAGGCGTTCGTGCAGCTTCTCCATGCCGGTGACCGCATTCTCCTGTGACTCGGAGAACAGCAGTCCGGTGGTCCGGTACTCGCAGACCGCCAGCGCCCGGCGGCCTTCCAGGAGGGGCTCGAAGGCCCAGCCAGGATCGTTGAATGCATCGGAAATACGCCCGGGAACCATCACCGGGCCGGTGGGGAGCGGCTCGGGCGGATCCCCCTCCCAGGCCCGGAGGATCGCCAGCCAGTCCTTGCCGCCCTTGGTCTGGATGAGGTGCCACACACCTTTCATCCGCCGGCCCATCATCCGGAAGGTGAGCTTGCCCGGGGACTGCTCGGTCAGCTCGTAGGTTCCCGAATCGAAGATACGGACCTCCCCGGCGCCGTAGTTGCCGGCCGGGATGGAGCCGCTGAACCCGCCGTATTCGAACGGATGGTCCTCCACGTGGACCGCCAGCGCCCGTACTCCTTTTTCTATCGGCAGGTTCTTGGGAACCGCCCACGAGACGAGCACCGGCGTGCGGCCGTTGAACATCTCGAGCCGCAGATCGAAATGCAGTCGCCGGGCGTGGTGCTGATGGATGACGAAGCTCTTTCCGGGTACCGCGGCCCCCGGGTCGACGTCGCCCGCCACCTCGGGTGGCGGCTCGGGTGTCTCGTCGAAGCTGCGTTTGGCGGCGTAGTCGCGCGGCTGTTCTGCCATCCCATGAGCGTAGCGCTACGGGGCGGCTGCGGGCGACACCACCTCCGCGCGGGATCGGGCGCGGACCTCGGTCAGGTCGGAGAAAGCCGACAGGGTAAGTGTCACCGGCACGGCAACCGATACCTCAGCCACCGAGGTGCCCAGGGCACACCGGCACCCGGTCAACCGTGCGCCGTTGGCGGTGGCGAACTCCTCGGCTTTGGCCTCGGGCTCGGTTCCGAGACCGGGGATCAACTCGGCGGCGGCGGCTAGAGCCGCCGAGTCGGCAGCCGTTTGAGCGCGGGTCCGGGCGATGAAGAAGACCGCCAGGTCACTCAACCCAAGCGCGAAGACCAGGATCATCGCCACCCCGCCGACCACGGCAATGCTGGCGTTGCCGTGGTCGGCCTGGGGCGCCTTGTTACGAGCCGGCACTGTCGGACTTCTCCATGCGCATGGTCGCGGATGCTTTAAGCGTCATGCCGCCGACCATCTTGCCCACCAGAGGTAGTTGCACCGGCGGCGCGGTCACGCTCACCCTCGCCGGCTCGCCCCGCTTGGTTCCCCGGCTCACCTGGACGTCGAGCTTCAGTCCGGGCGCGGCTTCGCCTGCTGCCGCAGTTATCGAGCCGTGGTCGGGGGTCACGATTGCCTCGCGGACCCCCTCCCGGGCGGCTCCCAACACCATGATCTGGTCCCGAACCAGGACTCCCACCTGGAGCAGTCCCAGGATCAAAATGAGCACGAGCGGCAGCACCAGGGCGAACTCGACGCTGGATTGACCCTGATCAAGCGCCCACCCCGATGACCGGAGCCGTTGTCGCACTAGGACCCTTCAGCCTTTTCCGTTAGTTTGGTGACGACGGCTTCGAAGAACGCCGACAGGGTGTCTTCTTTGCTGGCCCACTTGATCAGAAGCACCGCTACGGCTGCGGCCGCCAACAGGACCAGTGCGTACTCGGCGGTGGTCTGGCCGAGCTCCCACTTGAGCCGGCAGAGCGCGTCGTGAACCCGCTTTTGAACGGTGCGAATCAGTTCCATCCCTCATTCCTCCTTGGCACGAACGACTTGGGAAGTGCTTGGGGTTCGGGGAAGTGCCGAGGGGAAGTGAAAAAAGTCTTGCAGCCTGGGGTGACATCAAAAGTCCAGTGCCTCGAATGCGCTGATCAACAACGGGACAACCGAAAGCAGGACGAACGCCGGAAGGATCAAAAACACCAGGGGGAAGAGGATCTTCACCGGGGCCTTGCGCGCCTGTTCCTCCGCCGAGCGCTTGCGCCGGCTCCTGATGTCCTCCGAGAATCCCTCCAGCGATGCCGAGATCTGAGTTCCGAACCTCTCCGAGTTGAGCAGCACCCGCACCAGGGACTCCATCTCGGGCAGGCCGTTGCGATCCGCCAGATTCTCGAGCGCCTGCGCTCTGGGAACACCGAGTGCCATCTCCTCGACCACCCTTTGAATTTCCCGCCCCATTGGCCCGGGGGCCCGGGCGGCGACCCGCTTGAGCGACAAGGTGATGTTCAAACCGGCGTGGGTGCACACCGCGAGCAGATCGACGGCGTCGGGTAGCGCAGCGGCCATCTCGTCCTTGCGCCGCTTGCCGCGAGCCATTACCACGGTGCGGGGAATGCGGTAACCGACGAGCACTCCCACCGGAGCGACGACCACTGCCATCGGGCCCGCGGCAAGACCCGCCACGAATCCCAGGCCGGCAAGGAGCAGCTGGACGCCGCGGAAGGATTCGACCGGCACCCGTCCCATCCCCGCCGACTCGAGCAGCTCCCGGTTGGCGTCCGTCGCCTCTCCGGGGAACCGCCGGCCACTGTAGCGAAGCAGGGCGCTGAGG
>DATLGP010000205.1:0-7999 GCA_035540395.1 Actinomycetota bacterium | reverse complement strand
CATCGGTGATTCCGGGAAGCTGCTTTAGGGCGTGGGCTACCTTTGCGTACTCGGTGGCGGTGCGGATGTGGATGCTGCACCGCCAGCTCAGCCACGAGGCGACCGAGTAGAAGTCTTGGATCTCCCCGTCGGGGTCCAGGTTGCCCAAAGCCACCAGCCACCGGCACTGGGCGGCGGCTATCTGGCCGGCGGCGTTGACCAGGGCGTCCTCGGCGGCGCTCAGCCCGATAGAAGCGGTAATATCGACGGTTTCCAACATGGTTCGAGCCTAGCAGCCGGGGGTGACAGATTTTAGGCGGTGGCGGGGCTACCGGCGCCCCGGCGAGAACGCACCCTTAGGGGACGTCCACTGCGTGCATCATGCGGGAGAACAGTTGCGGGTTGGACCCGGAGACCTTCATGTGGCCCAGGCCCACCGCCTCTTCTACGGTCAACAACTTGATCATCACCAGGAAGAAGTGGGTCGCCTCGGCCTCGACGTAGCAGTCGACCGGTCCGGTGGGTGCCGGCAGCACGGTCAACTGGGAGCTCTCGATCTGAAACGCTCCCTCGAACGCACCCTGCACGTTGACGCGCACGCATCCCGTGACGCCGCGGGCAGCGTTGGGGTTGACGAAGCTCGGGAAGGCGTGGACGACCAGCGGCCAGATCATCTGAAGGTGGTGCGGCTCGAACGGAAAGTCCTTGTTCAGCCCCGCCGAAATCGCACAGCCGTGCATGAGGTTGTGGACAAGGAAATACGACGTGAGCGTCCCGCGGGGCATGCGGCCGAGGGGGGAAGGAACCTCCTCGTCCGGCGGGGCGGCCCGCACTGCTGCAATAAAGGTCTCTACCGCAGTGCGCAGGTGCTGTGCCAGGACGGTTCCATCCCTCTCGGGGAACCCTATGAGCGCAATGTCGTTAGCCTCGGCCAGGCCGTCCCGCGTCCCGTCGCCGTGGGGGTACTCCAGTCCCAGCGCGAACAAGCCGAAGCCGATGTTGGCGAAGGCGATGTGTGCTCCCTGCTCGCCCACGGTCCACTCCGAGCGGGGCACCGGGATGTCGGTGCTTTCAAGTCCGTCCAGCATGTCGGCAACCCTGCCAACCACCTCGCGGGCGGCCTCGGTGTTCTTGAACACCTGCTCGGGATCGGGATGCGGGTTGGGCATGGTGGGGGCCGAGTAGTTCGGGGCAAAATTCACGGGGTACCTCCTCGAGTGATCCCTGCGCTTGAAGCCTTGGTAAGATCCACCACTATCGGTCACCGCTCATGCCAATGTGGAAGGTCATTAATATCGTGTACCTTCTAATGTAGAATGTCAAACTCGGAAGAGATCAACCCCACCGCTGCCTCCCTGCTCGGCTTCCTGCACTCGGGTGCCATGAGCGGGTGGGAGCTCGATGCTGCCGTCGAGAACTCGATCGCCCATTTCTGGAACGTGACCCGCAGCCAGGTGTACCGGGAGCTGCGCACCCTGGCCGACCTGGGGTTCGTGGAAGCCGGGGCCGCCGGTCCCCGGGAGCGCCGGCCGTACTCCATCACCGAAGCCGGGCGGCGTGCCTTCTCCGACTGGATCGTACGCGATCCGGGTTCGCCGATAGTCCGGATGCCTCTGTTGTTGACGGTCTTCTTCGGCCGGTACCTGCCACCTGAGCGACTCGCCGAGATCATCCACAACGAGCTTCGGGACGGAACCTCGGCCCTGCACCAGTTCGAGGCGATGCAACAGACCCATGGCGACGACCCGTTCGTACGTCAGGTCCTGCAATTCGGCATCGATTACCAAAAGACCCTCTTGGAATGGCTCCGCAGCCTGGCGGTCGATCCACAGATCAATTCAGGAGCGGAGTCCAAAAGCCGCTCGTCCTGACCGCCGCCGGCAAAACAAGAGCGGGATCTCCTCGCGACACGCACAATGTACCGGGCCCAAAATACTGGAGAGAGCCGGTGAAAAGAAAGCACCGCAAGTGGATCGAATACCTGGCGCGCGCCGGACTTACCGGGAGGGGCCTGGTCTACCTGATGGTGGCGGCGATCGCAGTCCAGCTGCCCTTCGGCGGAAGCGGATCGGCCGATAGGGAAGGAGCTCTTGCAAGCATTTCGACTCAGCCCTGGGGCACTCCCCTGCTGATTGCCCTCGCCGTATGCTTTGCCGGCTACGCCGCCTGGCGCCTGGTGGAGGCGGTACTGGACCCGGAGAACAAATCGAAGGATCCAAAGGGCAAATGGATGCGGCTGGGGTACCTGTTCCGGGCCGGTCTCTACTCCTCCTTCGCCATCAGCACACTGCGGTTTACCTTCACCCGCCGGTCCGAGCCCTCAGACCAGCAAACCCAGGAAACCACCGCGGGGGTGCTCGGCCTTCCCTTCGGCAAGTGGCTGGTGCTTGGATTCGGGGCCGGCGTCGTCGCAGTGGGTCTGTACAACGGCTACCGGGCGGTCAGTCAAAACTACCGCAAGGACTTCAAGCAGCAAGAGATGTCCCGTCGTGAATGCAAGACCCTGTTCCCGCTCGCCGCGGTCGGGCTGACGGCCCGGGCCGCGGTTTTCCTCCTCATCGGAGGGTTCTTGATAAATGCAGCCCTCAGCTACGATCCGGGTAGAGCGGTCGGCCTTGATGGAGCGCTCCATCGGGTGGCTGCATCACCCGGCGGACCGCTCATGCTAACCGCGATAGCGGCGGGTCTGGCCGCCTTCGGCATATTCTCCCTGGCCCAGGCGCGCTACCGGCGCATCATGAACTCATGACCTGGATCATTGCGGGCAGGTTGCGCCGAACACGTCCTGGACCGCGTCGCATCGACGAAACGACTTAGGAGGATGCTATCTCCGGGAGGCTCCGGCCTTCTATGTACTAACCGTCTGAGTCCTACTCCCCGGGTGGAGGAGTGGACGGAATTGGCTCGTCCGGCTTCAGGGTCACGTTGTCTGCGATCATCGAGGTCTCCGACTCCTGCACCGGCAACTTCCCCTCGGCGCGCAACTTCACCATGTCCTCGGGGTCCTTTTTGATCGGTGCAACACTCCCGCTGAAAGCTGCAGAAGTGTCGATGGGCTCGTCCGATATCTCTTCGGGGTCGGGCATTTCTGGCGTTTCGACGTCTTGTGCGGTGCTGTCGGCCATGTCTCCTCCTCGTAATTTAGTTGCAAATACTCGTTTCGCCTAATGTTCTGTCGTGACGTATACCCCTGGTCCGCAGAGGAAAAACCGGCTGGAATACGACCGAAACCTGCCCCTGGTCAAGTGGGCGGTGGCCCTGTCGGTCTCTGCCGGACTAATGCACGGGCTGAACGTCGGCGAGCACCTCGCCGAGTGGTGGGGGTATGGACTGTTCTTCTTGTTCGCGGCAGCCGGGCAGTTCGTTTACGGCCTCGTTCTGATCGTCCAACCGTGGAACTACGACGAGACGGGCGGCCGGCGCGCCGGCGAGCGATACGCACACCTTTTCTACCTGGGGGGGCTGGCGGCCAACCTGTTCCTCGTGATCCTCTACCTGGTAACGCGCACCGTGGGCGTCCCGTTCGTGGGCCCCGCCGCCGGGCAGACCGAGCCCTTCACCCTCATGGGGCTGGCGACCAAGCTGATCGAGTGCGTCCTTGTGGGAGTCCTTTTTGTGCTCGCCCGGCAGACCGGTCGGCCTGCCGGAATCCAGCATTAGCCGCGGTCCCGGTCGGGAGGCGCGCCGCCCCCGGCAGTCGGTATCATCGACACGTCCGACGAAAGGGGCAACGATCCCTCCAGTAGCATCAGCCGCCCGCATCACCCACCGCACGGCCAGCAAGGCGAAAGTCGGCCTGGCCGGCGCCGCCCTGGTCATTCTCGCCGGATGCAACGCCAACTTCGGCCTGCCCGCCAGCGTTACCGCACAAGGCGACGAGGTGACCCGCGTCTGGCGGATATTCTTTCTCACCGCAGCGGGCGTGGGGACGCTGGTTTGGGGGTTGATCCTGTGGTCGGTAGTTCGCTACCGGCGCCGCAGCGACGAGCTGCCCAAGCAAACCCTTTTCCACATACCGATTGAAGTGGCGTACACGACCATTCCGCTCATCATCGTCTCCGTCCTGTTCGTCGTCAGCATGCAGGCGACGGAAACGGTGAATGCCCGGGTCCACGATCCCGACGTCACCGTCGAGGTGACCGGATTCCAATGGCAATGGCGCTTCAATTACCCCGAGCACGGGTTCGACATCGTCGGGGAGACGGGACGTCCGGCGGAGATGGTGCTTCCGCAAGGAGCCACCGTTCGGGTGATCCTCAGCTCGACCGACGTCATCCACGCCTTCTGGCTTCCCGAGTTCATGGTGAAAAGGGATGCGATTCCCGGACGGATAAACGAGTTCGACATGACGGTCACCCAGGCCGGCACCTTTGACAGCGGCCGGTGCGTTGAGTACTGCGGTCTCAGGCACGACGACATGCGCTTTACGATCAGGGTGGTCCCGCAGGCCGAGTTCGACAGTTGGGCTGCCGGCGCCCTGGCAACTGGCGGAACCACATGACCCTGACCGAGGACAGGATCGAGCAGTCGGACCGGCCGCCGGCCACCGGCGGCGGCCTGATGGACTGGCTGACCACCACCGATCACAAGAAGATCGGGATCCTCTACATGGTCACGGCTTTCGCGTTCTTCATGCTTGGCGGGCTGCTGGCTCTTCTCATCCGAGCCGAGTTGGCCGAGCCGGGCAAGCAGTTGGTCAGCGACGGAGCCTTCAACCAGCTGTTCACCATGCACGGCAGCATCATGATGTTCCTGTTTGCGGTCCCATTTGCCTTCGGCCTGGCCAACTACCTGCTGCCGCTTCAGCTGGGTGCGCCCGATATGGCCTACCCCCGCCTCAACGCCCTCAGCTACTGGATCTTCCTCGCCGGCGGAATAACCATGGTGTCCGGGTTCCTGACCTCCAGGGGCGCGGCATCCTTCGGCTGGACCGCCTACCCGCCGCTGTCCGGGCCGATCTACTCGCCCGGAGCCGGCGGTGACCTGTGGGTGGTGGGGGTCGGCCTGACCGGTGTGGCCTCGGTGCTGGGTGCCGTCAACTTCGTCTCGACGACTTTTTTTCTGAGAGCCCCGGGAATGACGCTGTTCCGAATGCCGATGTTTACCTGGAACATCCTTGTTGTGAGCTTTATGGTGCTGATCGCCTTCCCGGTCATCACTGCGGCGCTGGCAATGCTCTACACCGACCGGAACCTGGGTTCGCACTTTTTCGACGGCGAGGGCGGACCGATCCTTTGGCAGCACCTGTTCTGGTTCTTCGGCCATCCGGAGGTATACATCGTCGTCTTGCCCTACTTCGGCATCATCACCGAGGTCATCCCGGTTTTCTCGCGCAAGCCGGTGTTCGGTTACAAGGGGTTCGTGCTGGCGACCCTGGCGATCGCCGGGCTGTCCATGGGGGTTTGGGCCCACCACATGTTCACCACCGGGGCGGTCCTGCTCCCGTTCTTCTCGGCCATGACCATGCTGATCGCGGTTCCCACCGGCATGAAGTTCTTCAACTGGATCGGGACGATGTGGCGGGGCCAGATTTCTTTCAAACCGCCGATGCTGTTTGCCATCGGGTTTCTGCTGTTCTTCCTACTGGGTGGTTTGAGCGGTGTGATGCTGGCATCGCCGCCCATCGACTTCAACGTCCACGACACCTATTTCGTGGTCGCCCACATGCACTACGTGCTGTTCCCGAGCGCAGTCATCGGGCTGTTCGCGGGCGTCTACTTCTGGTGGCCGAAGTTCACCGGCCGGATGATGAGCGACAAGCTGGCGCACCTGCATTTCTGGCCGCTGTTCGTCGGGTCGAACCTGGCTTTCTTTCCGATGCACGTCCTCGGGCTGCAGGGCATGCCCCGACGGGTCCCCGATTACCTCGAGGCCACCGGCTGGGCCGACCTTAACCGGCTGTCGACCCTGGGGGCGTTCCTGGTGGGGATCTCCACCCTGCCGTTCCTGGTCAACGTCTTCTGGTCCCTGCGCAAAGGCCCGGCGGCCGGCAACGACCCCTGGGAGGGCCACCACCTGGAGTGGGCCACCACCTCTCCTCCCCCGCCGCACAACTTCCACACGCTGCCTCCGATCGACTCCGAGCGACCGGTTTTCGACGCCCGCCGCGTCGGTGATACGCCGGACGTGCGATGAGGATAGCCACGCGCCTGTTCGTCGGCGCGGGCGTGTTCTTTTTGTTCTTGTTCCTTTTGTATTGGCTGACCAGCTACGAGCCGGTGGGAAGCACCCTGCTGGCCGTCGGAGTCCCGTCATGCCTCCTGATCGGTGGCTACCTTTGGCTGCAGCTTCGGACGCACGGCGAGCTGGCCGAAGACAGGCCCGACAGCACCAGCGAGGAACACGCCGGCCCTGTGGTGGTCGTGCCGGCTCCCAGCCTGTGGCCGGTGGGACTGGCCTTCGGGGCCGGAACCTTCGCCGCCGGGTTGGTGCTGGGCCCGTGGCTCGCCGCGCCCGGGGCTATCGTCCTGATCATGTCGGTTGTCGGAGTAGCCTTGAAGGGCAGGAACTACCCGGGCTGACTCCGGCCCCGCTCCGAAAGATATCTTGGCATCGAGAGATCGCCATGGTAAAATTCGCCCTCCACGGGTCAACGAGCGGCTCCTGAATCGAAACCGATTCCTTTTCCTGGAGAATTTGCCGTGGCGACAGTTCCCTCCTCGCTGTACCAGCTTTCACCGGCCTCCTCCCGTCCGGCCGAAAACAACCTCCTGGCCCTGCCGACGGAGCGGGCGAAGATCCATCCCGCAGCTTCCGTATCCACCTCAGCCGACACTCCTTTCGACCGCTCCAGGAAGGGCTCTACCTCCGGCAGGCCGGCGGCCGTAGAGGCCACCGGATTCTTCGTGGAGTGGCAGATGGGCACCGCCCAGTCGGCATAGCCCGCAGGGCCGTCCGATGACGGTTCTTCGGATGAGTTCCGGATCCGGTTGGTAAAGCAGCCGAATCGCGGGCAAACTGAACTCCCCTTGGACTACCAGCCCTTCGAACCTCGCGACCCGCGCCTTGATCGGACGGCGGTTCTGTATCCCGACCCCCCGGACCATCGCCCACCCGTACCCCGCCGGTCCCGTGGCGGCTACCGAAGGAGGCGCTTGCTGGTTACGGTCAGCGTCCTGTTGCTTGTGGTGTTGACCGCCCTCGCCGGCGGGACGTTCTATCTTCAGTCCAAACTCTCGGAGGTCCGCCGGGTCTCACCCACCGGGCTGTCGGCAGGTGGCGGCCGCGGAATGACCGTACTGATGATCGGCTCGGACAGCCGGGCGGACCTGGAGCCCGGCCAGGAGCACCGGTTCGGCAGCGGGTCGCAGGTCTCCGGCCAGCGTAGCGACGCCATCATGCTTTTACGCACCGACCCCAGGTCCTCCCGGGCTTCGGTTCTTTCCGGCCCCCGCGACCTGTACGTTCCGATCGCCGGCACCGGAGCAAGCAACCGGATAAACACTGCCTACGCCGGCGGCCCGGACCGCATGGTCGGTACCGTCAGTGCAGGGCTGGGCATCCCCATCGATCACTACCTCGAGGTGAACTTCGACGGATTCCGGAGCATTGTGGAATCCATCGGCGGGCTGAACGTGTACTTCCCGGCCCCCGCCCGCGACATCCTGGCCGAGCTCGACGTCGCCTCCGCGGGCTGCGTTCACCTGGACGGAGAACAGGGGCTGGCCTATGTGCGGAGCCGGCACTACGAGTTCTTGGAGGACGGCCGCTGGAAGACGGACCCAACCAGCGACCACGGGCGCATCCAGCGCCAGCAGGACTTCATCCGAAGGATGGTCAAAAAATCGCTGTCGCAGGGGATCCGCAACCCATTCACCGCGAACAAGCTGCTGGACTCGTTCGTCTCGGACGTGGTGGTGGACGACGACTTCGGAGCGTTGCAGCTGGTGCGGTTGGGGTTGACATTTCGTTCCCTGGGGGCCGGCGGCATCGAGATGCTGACGGTGCCGACCGAAGGCGCTCGCATAGGCGGTTCTTCGGTGCTCAAGTTGAAGCACCCGGAGGCGGCGCAGACCATCGA
>DATLGP010000204.1:0-1622 GCA_035540395.1 Actinomycetota bacterium | reverse complement strand
GGGGAGGACTGCTTGGGTGCGGCCTGCGGCCGCGGCACGTCTGGAGGTTGGGCTCTCGGGGCCGGGTCTGCCGCCCGGCGCGGGCTCTCGACCGCACGGTCAGAGGCGGCGAGTCCCGGGGCCGGAAAAGACGACTGCTCGGAACCCTGGGCCCTCTCCAACCGGTCGAGCCGGGCCAGCAGGGAGGCGGGTGTGGCGTGCAGGTCGGGCCGGGTCATGCGCGCCAGCCCCACCTCCAGGGCCAGCCGGCCCTCCACCGCCTGCCTCAGCTGGAGGCCGATCTCGTTGGTGAGGTCGATCAGCCGCAGCACCTCGGCGCTTCCCAGGTGATTTGCCTGCTCCTGGAGCCGGCTCAGCCCGTCGTCGGTGACCTCGAGGATCTCGCGTGCTGCCGGGGCGTGGAGCACAAGAAACAGCGACCTCAGGTGGTCGGTCAGGGCCCGGGAGAACTCCCGGATGTCGACGCCGGAGCGGATCAGGCGCTCGGAGAAGACGAAGACGGCGCCGATGTCACGTTCCGAGATCAGGTCCACCGCCTCGAACAGGACGTCGTCGGGCATGCTTCCCAGAAGCTGAGCCAGGTCGCCCACTGCGATGGTGTCCCCGGCAAAAGCCCGGAGTTGATCGAGCAGGCTGAGCGCATCCCGCATCGACCCGCCGGCCCGGCTGCTGATGAGGGTCAGGGTCTCGGGGTCGGCGGTAATGCCCTCCATCTCGCAGATTTGTGCCAGTCGCCCGGCGGTGTCCAGGCTGTTGATCGAGCGGAACTCGTAACGCTGGCAGCGGTCCAGAACGGTCTGCAGGACCTTGTGCGGCTCGGTGGTGGCGAAGACGAAGACCACGTGCTCGGGCGGCTCCTCCAGAACCTTCAGGAGGGCGTTGTTGGCGGCCGGAGAGAGCATGTGGCACTCATCGATGATGTACACCTTCCAGCGGCCTGAGACCGAGGAGTAGGCGACCTTCTCCCGCAGGTCCCGGGCGTCGTCGACCGACCCGTGGGAAGCGGCATCGATCTCCACCACGTCCAGCGAGGACCCCGAAACGATCTGGACGCACGAGGAGCATTCACCGCAGGGCTCGTCGCCGTCCCGTTCGCAGTTGAGAGCTTTGGCCAGGATGCGGGCGGTGGAGGTCTTGCCGGTGCCCCGGGGGCCGCTGAACAGCAACGCATGCGCCAGGCGGTCCTGCTTGAGGGCGGTGAGCAGCGTCTGGGTGACGTGCTGCTGGCCCACCACTTCAGCAAAGCTTTGAGGGCGGTACTTGCGGTATAGGGAGAGGTGGGCCATGGGGTAACCCAGGATACCGTGCTGCGGTGACGCGCCTCAGAGGGAATCTGAGGGGAATTAAGGTGTCGCGCACCCACCTTCGACTTTAGGCCCCGGGCGTATCCGCGGTAGCCAGCTCGGGCCAGGTGACCCCACGGCGCAGCGCCTTGAAGCTTAAGGCTGCTTCGTTCCCGACCTGACCTGGTTCACTCCGGTCGCTCGCGCGGGACCCAGCCGTCAGCACCGCTTGCCGGGACCGTCCCCGAGAGCTTTCAAGCCTAGGGTGGGAATTCAGCCTCCCATAAGGCGGATTTGGAGTTACAGGCAACCGCCGACTGCCCACCTAGCGCGACAGAC
>DATLGP010000203.1:0-4094 GCA_035540395.1 Actinomycetota bacterium | reverse complement strand
ATGTCGGTCGAGATCATGCTGAACGCCGTGAACCTGAACTTCATCGCCTTCAACGGGGTGGTCGAGGGAGACCGGCTGATCGGCCAGGTGTTCGCCCTGTTCGTCATCGCCATCGCGGCGGCCGAGCTGGGAATCGGCCTGGCGATCGTCCTTTTGATCTACCGCAACAGCTTCACGGTGTCCCTGGATGAGGTGAACCTGCTCAAATGGTGAGCCTTCTTGCTGCAGCAGCCGATCACGGCGCCGAGACCGGGGTAGCAACCGGCGGGCCGCTGGAGGTGGCGTGGATCATCCCGGTCATCGCCATCTTGTCGGCGGCACTGATCTGGGCATTCGGCAAGCGCCTGCCCCTGAAGGGGGCCGAGATCGGCGTGGCGGCCATGATCGCAGTGCTGGTGGGCGGCCTTGTGGTGTTTTTCGACACCATCGGCCGCATCAACGCCGACGAGGGATGGCACGGCTTCGAACGGTCGGTGACCTGGCTGAACTTCGGGCCCGACTCCTCCCTGGAGCTGGGCTTCATGGTCGACGGCCTGGCGGCGGTGCTGGTGGTGATCGTCGGGGTCGTGGCACTGATGGTCCATCTCTACGCCACCTCCTACATGAAGGGGGAGGTGCGGGTCACCCACTTCTTCGCCACCCTGTCGCTGTTCACTGCCTCGATGCTGACCCTGGTCCTTGCCAACAACCTGCTCCAGATGCTGCTCGGCTGGGAGGGCATGGGCATCTGCTCGTACCTGCTCATCGGGCACTGGTGGGAGAAGCACGAGAACTCGTCGGCCGCCATCAAGGCTTTTTTGACCACCCGGGTCGGCGATGTCGGGTTCATGATCGGCATCTTCCTGCTGTTCTGGACCGCCGGAACCTTCAACGTCGGGGAGATCAACGCGATGGCCGCCGCCGGTACCTTGGCCGCGGGAACCCTCACGGTGGCGGCGCTGCTGCTGTTCTGCGGGGCGATAGGCAAGTCCGCCCAGTTCCCGCTCCACACCTGGCTGCCCGACGCCATGGCCGGCCCCACCCCGGTTTCTGCTCTGATTCACGCCGCCACCATGGTGGTCGCCGGCGTCTACCTGGTGGCCCGGATGTTCCCGGTGTTCGACAACGCCCTCCCGGTGGCCCTGGGCACGGTGGCGATCATCGGGTCCATAACCATGGTGATAGCTGCGCTGCTGGCGCTGGTCCAGCAGGATCTGAAGAAGATCCTGGCGTACTCGACGATCTCCCAGCTGGCCTACATGGTCGCCGGGCTGGGAGTCGGCGCCTACACCGCCAGCGTCTTTCACATCTGGACCCACGCCTGGTTCAAGGCTCTTCTGTTCCTGGGCGCCGGCTCGGTGATCCACGCGGTGCACTCGAACAACATGAGCGACATGGGTGGTCTCTTAAAGAAGATGCCGATAACTGCGGTCACCTACATCATCGGCGGGCTGGCGCTGGCCGCCTTCCCGCCGTTCGCCGGCTTCTGGTCCAAGGACGAGCTGGTGGTCGGGGCCTTCGAGGCCGGCACGCACGGCAGCACCATCGGCATGATCACCTTTGTGGCGATGCTGCTGACGGCGTTCCTCACAGCCTGCTACGTGGCCCGCATGCTCGCCCTCACCTTTTTCGGACCCCCCAAGTACGACCCCGAGCACGTGCACCCGCACGAGAGCCCCAAGCTCATGGTCTATCCGCTGGTAGCACTGGCCGTCCTGGCGGTTGCCGGCGGCTGGGTGGGTATCCCGGGAGACCTCAACCAGTTCGAAAGGTGGGTCCACTACGGGGACGAGCACGCCGCCTTCAACCCGATGATCGCTCTCCTCTCGACCGGCATCGCGCTGGCCGGGTTCGCCGTGGGCTGGGCGATCTTCAGAATGGGCAAGGTCGACGTGGACGTGCGCAAGACGGCCCTCGCACCGTTCTACAAGCTGTTGATGAACCGCTACTACCTGGACGACATCTACTTCAAAGGCATCGTCCGCCCGGTCCGGGATCGCCTGTCGGCAGCGGCGTACTGGACGAACCAGAAGATCTTTGACGGCGCGGTCAACGCGGCCGGCATAGCGGCGGTGGCGTCGGGCAGGTTTGCCTACCGCGACGTGGACCAGGGGCTGATCGATGGGCTGGTGAACAATTTGGCACGGCTCACCGGCCGCGCCGGAGGAAAGCTGAAGTTCTGGCAGACCGGCAACATGCAGCGGTACGCCGCAGTCATGTTCCTGGGAGTCGCCGCGCTGGTGGGCGCATTCGTATTTAGTGTCCGCTTCTAACCGAATGACCAACGAAATGACGGAGGTTCTATGAACTTGGTGGATGAGTGGGGAGTCACTCTGGCGGTGTTCCTGCCCCTGCTCGGCGCGCTGGCGATCACTCTGACCCCCAAGGGAATGGACGGGATACAGAAAATCCTGGCGCTCGCCAGCACCGGCGCCGCCCTGGTGATCGGTTTGATGGTTGCCTTCGCCTTCGAGCACGGCGAGCCCGGGATGCAATTCGAGAAGACGATTTCGTGGATCCCTTCGATCAACGCGAACTACCACATCGGTATCGACGGCATCTCCCTGCCGCTGATCGTCCTAAGCCTTCTCGTCACTTTCCTGTGCATCATCTACGCCTACTGGCACATCCCCGAGCCCGGTAACACCAAGGCGTTCCTGGCCCTGATCCTGCTGCTCGAGACCGGGATGAACGGCTCGTTCATTGCGCTCGACCTGATCTTGTTTTTCGTTTTCTGGGAGCTGGTCCTGGTCCCGATGTACTTCCTCATCGGCATCTGGGGCGGCGAGCGGCGCCAGTACGCCGCCATAAAGTTCTTCCTGTATACGCTGTTCGGGAGCCTCTTCATGCTGCTCGGCTTTTTGGCCCTGTACTTCCAGTCCGAGCCCAACACCTTCGACATGATCGAGCTTCAGCAGGCCGGGGTGCTCAACCTGCCGATCGGGCTGGCCAACCTGATCTTTGGCGGTCTCGCCCTAGGATTTGCGGTCAAAGTGCCGATGTGGCCGTTCCACACCTGGCTGCCCGACGCCCATACCGAGGCTCCCACCATCGGTAGTGTCCTGCTGGCGGCCGTTTTGCTGAAGATGGGCACCTACGGGTTCATGAGGATCGCCATTCCGATCCTGCCCGAGCCGGCCCAGGTCTTCGCGCCGTTCATCGCGGTCCTGGCCGCGATAGCCATCGTTTACGGAGCGCTGTGCTGTCTGGCGCAAACCAACTTGAAACGCATGATCGCCTTCTCTTCGGTTGGGCACATGGGCTTCGTGATGCTCGGAATTGCCGCGATGACCCCCGAAGGGTTCAACGCCGCGGTCTTCGGCATGGTTGCCCACGGAGTGATTACCGGCATGCTGTTCTTCCTGGCGGGCTCGATCAAAGAGCGGTACCACACCTACGAGATGCCCGACCTTGCCGGGATGGGGCTGAAGATTCCCCGAATGGCGGGATTGCTGGCCTTCTGTGCGATCGCGTCACTGGGACTGCCCGGCCTGGCCGGTTTCTGGGGTGAGGTCATGGCCCTGCTTTCGGCCTACCGGCCGCTCGAGGGGCTGAACCTCACCGTCTTCCGCAGCGCAATGGTCGTAGGCGCCATCGGCACCGTCCTCACCGCCGGCTATTTCCTGTGGATGCTGCAGCGGGTGAACATGGGCCGGGCACCCGAGGGATCGAAGAAACACAAGTACGCCGATGTCCAGAGGCTGGAGATGTTGGCCTGGGCTCCCCTTCTTGCCCTGATCCTGGTCCTCGGCCTGTACCCCCGCCTGATCATGGACACCACCACCAGCTCGGTGACCCGGCTGACCGAGACCGTGCTCGGTGAGCGCGCCCAGGTGGCGCAGGTGGCCGACCGCTAATGGATCTCGACCTCGCAGCACTTCTTCCCGAGATCATCCTGGCCTTAACGGCCTGCGGTGTGCTGACCATCGACCTGTTCCTCCCCAAGGAGAAGCGGGGAATAGCGTTCGTGCTGGCAGTGGGAGGAGTGCTCGCCACGCTGGCCGCGGTCATCAACCTCTACGGGGCGAACATCACGATCCTCGATGGGACCTTTGTGATCGACCGGTTCGCGGTGATCTTCAAGATCGTGTTCTGCGTGGCCGCCCTGATGATCT
>DATLGP010000202.1:0-5068 GCA_035540395.1 Actinomycetota bacterium | reverse complement strand
CCGGCGGGCCAGGGAGCGGCCGAGGGGGCGGTGAAAGCGTATCTGACCGCCGGCGAGGAAGCGCTCAGCGTGCTGGACGACGACGAGCGGACAACCCTCGCCGAGCTTCTCCGCAAGCTGCTGGTCGGGCTGGAGGGACCGGCATCCCGTCCGGACACCGGTTCAGACGGCGAGGCTAAGCCGGCTAAGGCCAATCAGGACAAGCGGCGGTTCCACGAGACCTGAGACGGTGGAGCCGGCTCGTCAGCCGGCCTGATGCACCCTTCCCGACCCGCTCACATCCTGGGTCACCGCCGGATCCCCCAGATACCGCAGATTCCCCGAACCTCTCAGCTCGGCCGTCAGGGTGTGGGAGACGGCTACCACTGCGCTCCCGCTCCCGTTCAGCTCGGCGAACACCTGCCGGGCGATGAATCCGCCGGCCTGCAGGTCTCCCGATCCATTGAGGGTCAGGTTGAGAGCTTCGGCCTCTCCGGACAGTTCGATAACCGCAGAGCCTGCGTTGTCGACGGTGAGCGAGCCCGCGGTGATCCCGGATGCCTCAACCCGGCCCGCGCCCAGTGCCCTCAATTCCCTGAGTTCCCTGACCGTGATCCGAAAGACGACCGAACCTGCGTCTTGGGGGCCGCTCCCCCTTGACAGTCCTACGGTCAGCAGGTCTCCGGCCGCGTCCGTTATCACGCGGTCTCGCAGGGCTTGAGGAGCCTCCACCGTCACGATCTGCCTTCCTCCGGTCTGTTCGATGACCACGGTGCCCGGTCCGAGAAATTCAATTCGGGATACGTCCGAAATGGGGATCGCTCCCGCCGGGGTTTGTTCGGTGCCGGCCCCGCCGAACTGGGGGGACTCAGCAGGCTGCGGTAGGGCAGAGGGGGGATCGTCGCCCGCGGTCAGGCGAAGGACCAGCAGCAGCACCACGAAAGCGCCGGCCAGAGCACCGGCGAGCAGGAGCCACCGCCTCCCAACCGGTTGCGCCGGCGCGACCGCGGGCACCGGCGGCGTCGCCCAGCGCGTGCCGGCCCCGTCCATCTCCAGGGCAGCCGTTGTTTCGTCGTGCGATCCGGCAACTCCCGGTGGGCTGAGGGCGGCCAGCATCTGCTCTGCTGAAGTGAACCTGTCTTCGGGCCTGCGCCGGATGGCGGTGTCGATGGCCCCGGCCAGGTCTTCCTCGACGCCGGGCAGCCTGGCGCGGACCGAGGGGGTCGGGCCGTCGGCAATGGCCCTGACCAGTCCTATAGGAGTGTCGGCGTCAAACGGTTTCTCCCCGGCGAGCGCCTCATACCCGACCACCCCCACCGAATACAGGTCACTTTCGGGTCCGGCGGGGAGGCCGTTGAGACGCTCCGGGCTGAGATAGGCGGCGGTGCCGATGAACTGACCGGTTTGCGTGAGGTTCTGGCCAGCGGTCTTGGCGATCCCGAAGTCGGCGATCTTGGCGGTGTCCCGTTCGGTCAGAAGGACGTTGGAAGGTTTGATGTCCCTATGTAGGATGCCTTTGCGGTGGGCGAAGGCCAGTCCCTCCAGCATGTCCCGCAGGATCCGGCGCACCCGTTCCTGGGCGAGCGGTCCGGCGGCCAGTTCGTCGGCCAGGCTACGCCCGGGCAGCCGTTCCATGACGATGTATGCGGTTCCGTCCTGCTCGCCGGTGTCGTAGACGCCGACCACGTTGGGGTGAACCATGCTGGCGGCGGCCTGGGCCTCGGTCTCGAAGCGAAGGCGGATGTCCTTCACCTCCGCCAGCTGCGGGCTGAGCAGCTTAACCGCCACCGGCCGGTCCAGCCGGCGATCCCAACCGTCGTAGACCTCTCCCATCCCTCCCCGGCCCAGCAGTCCGCTCAGCTCGTAGCGTCCGGCGAGAACTTTAGGAGTTGTCATCGGCTGAAGGAGAAACGGGCGGCGGTCCTGAGCCCGAATGGGGCACCGGCGGCGGGGTTGCCATCGTGACCAGGGCTCTGAGCATCGTCCCGGCCACCAGGCGGTTGCCGGCGGAGTTCAGGTGCAGGCCGTCAACCGTCAGGATGCCCCTGCGTTCACCGCCGGCATTGCGGATGGCGAGGTGCTCGGTAAACTCTCGCCGCAGGTCGCACAGCCCGGTGTCTTGTTCGGCTGCCACCTGCCGGGCGGCCTCGGCGTACCGCTCCAGCGCCCGGTTGGTGCGGGATTGCACTGCAACATCCTCATCGATGACCCCGGGGGTGCAGAGCATGACCCAGGCGCCGGTTTCTTTGATCCGGACAACCAGATCCTCCAGTCCGGCCGCGTAGGTCCTTTCGCCCCGGGCCAGTGCCGCCTCTCCGGGGCCGAGGCTGCCGACGTCGTTGACCCCCACGTAGATCACCACATGGGTCGGCTGCCGGGAGAGCACGTCGTCCTGGAGTCTGAGCAGCAGGTCTGTGACCTTGTCCCCCTCCACCCCGGAGGCCATCACCTCGATGTCCCGATCGGGATACAGGGCCCGGAGGGCTCGGGCCACCAGCGTGACGTAACCCTCATCGGATACCCCTCCGAGGGTGATCGAGTCACCGAAGAACAACACCCGCGAGCCGTCCCTCATCTCAACCATCTCGGACGAGCTGATGCCGTACTCCCGCTGAACCGCCTGGCGCTGCATGTCCCGGATATCGATCTCCTCATCCGACGGGGAGCATGCGAGGGCGGCTGTAAGCGCCACACAGAACACTGCTTTCAAGCCAGTACGGCGGCCGCTTCGCATCTCATCGAGTGTAAGGGCCACAGGTCGCGAAAGAATGAGGACTCTCGCGAAGAAAAGCTTATCGGGGGTATTGACGGAACCCGGACCCGGCCTTATCGTTCTTGTTGCCCCAAGAGGCAGAAGGAACCCAGGTCGGCGCTGGCCGGGCCCGCAAGGGCCAGGGCCGCGAAGGACAGGGAGCCGGACGTTTCTTGGGGCACTATCTTTTTCCAAGAGTTTCGAGCGGCCGAGCTCGACCCGTAAGAGACCTCAAGTCGATGCCAGGCTGTCCTATTCTTCATCTAATACTCTGTGTGACAACACGTCACTGTGGGTACTTCTAGGGCGTGTCAGTTATCCAGCCCCGCAAAGTCTCCCTGATAGACAACGGCAGGCCCTCCACTTTGGGATGGGTCCTTATCGGCGGTGTCGCCTCTGCAGTGCTCGCAGTTGTCGCGCTGGCGCTGTTTGTTCTGACCGTCCAGGTCCCCCTGCCAGAACAGGCGCCCGGCGGTCAGGCCACCGAGCTGATCGACTCCAAGGGTGAGCTGATCGGCACTCTGAGGGGCGAGCAGAAGCGAAAGATCGTGCCGCTGTCGGAGATCTCGCCGGTTCTTCAGGATGCGGTTGTCGCTGCCGAGGACCGGCGCTTCTTCGAGCATTCCGGGCTCAGCTATCGCGGAATGCTGCGAGCGCTGCTTGCCAACACCCAGGCGGGAGGCGTTCAGCAGGGCGGATCGACCATCACCCAGCAGTATGCGCGCAACGCCTTCGGCCGGGTGGGGACCGAACGCACCTTCGTGCGCAAGCTGAGAGAGATCTCGGTGGCGCGCCGGTTGGAAAACCGGTACTCGAAGGAAAAGATTCTCGAGTTCTATCTCAACACGATCTACTACGGCCGGGGGGCATACGGCGCCGAGGCGGCCGCCCTCACCTACTTCAAGAAGCCGGCCAGCGACTTAACTCCGAGTGAGGCGGCCTACATGGCGGGCGCCATCCGTGCCCCGGAGCGGTTTCAGGGGGACGAGGACCCGGAAGCGGCCGTTCGGATTCGCAACCTGGTGCTGGGCAACATGGTGGAAACCGGCAAGCTGACCGAGGCAGAGGCGGAACAGGCCAGGGCCACCGATCTGCTGGCGGAGTTCAAATTCGGTCCCACCCAACTCGACACCGCTCGGGCCGGGTTCTTCACCGAGCACATCCGCCGGGTACTGAGCACCCGGGAGTACGGCTTCACCGACGCCGAGCTGATGGGAGGCGGCCTGCGGATCGAAACCAGCCTGGACCTGGCCATGCAGGATGCCGCCGAGAAGGCGGTGGCGTCGGTCATGAACCTGCCGGAGGACCCCGAGGTGGCGATGGTGGCGATGGACCCCGACGGCTATGTACGGGCGATGATCGGCGGCAGGGACGTCGGGGACCGGGTCCGGGCTCTCGGATTCAACTTTGCCGCCAACGTTCGCGAAGACGACGACGGCGGCCGCCAGGCGGGGTCGGCACTGAAGCCGGTCGCCCTGGCGTCCTATCTGGAGCAGGGAGAGCCGGTCACCGCTCAGTTCCAGGCACCCTCGCGCATCACCATCGACGAGCCTTTGTGCCGGGACGGCCAGGGGCAGCCGTGGACCGTTTCCAACTTCGACGGCGCCGGTTTCGGAACCGTCGATGTCACCGCGGCTACCGCCAACTCGATCAACACGGTTTATGCGCAGATCATGGCCCAGGTGGTGACCCCCAAGGAGTTCATCGCGACCGCTCGCCAGCTTGGAATCGAGATCCCCAGCCGCGACGAGGGCTGTGCGCTGGCGCTGGGGACGACGACCGTGACGCCGCTCGAGATGGCGCGGGCCTTCACCACGTTCGCCACCCGGGGCAACCGTCCGCAGCCCATCATGATCACCCGGGTCCTCGGCCCCGGCGGCGACACGTTGCTGGAGAGAAGTCCCGACACCGACCGTATGCTTACCGAGAACGTCGCCGACACCGTCAACGAGGTGCTGCAGCAGGTGATCGGCTCCGGCACCGCCCGGGGAGCCGATATAGGACGGCCCGCGGCAGGCAAGACCGGGACCACCCAAAACCACGTTGATGCCTGGTTCGCCGGCTACACACCCGACCTGACCGCGGTGGTATGGATGGGCTACCCGCCCGACGAGTCCGGCAGGATCCCGGAGATGACCAGCGTCCATGGGCGCCGGGTCACGGGAGGTTCGTTCCCGGCCGCCATTTGGAAAGGGTTCATGCAGGAGGCCTTGAGGGGCACCAGACCCACCGACTTCGCCAAGGTCGAGTCCCCGGTCCCGCCGCCTCCGCCTCCGCCCGCATGCCCGCCCGAGACGATCGTCGGTCCCGAGGGGGGATGCGTGCCTGAGAACCCCC
>DATLGP010000201.1:0-8287 GCA_035540395.1 Actinomycetota bacterium | reverse complement strand
AGGGCCGCCGTAATGTTTTGTCACTAGTCCGGGGGCCCAGCAAACTCCAGATCTTGGGCGGCCCGGCCTGTCGCGTGTGACGCACGGCAAGTGCGCGGGCGCTAAGCTAGAGGCACACACTTAGACAACAATCTATTCGGGCTGGTCTGGGTACGGCCCTGGGAACCGAAAGGAGACGGCATGGCCGTCGTTTCACTAAAGCAACTGCTCGAGGCTGGAGTCCATTTCGGACACCAGACCCGTAGGTGGAATCCCAAAATGCGCCGCTTCATCTTTGCCGAGCGCAACGGGATCTACATCATCGATCTTCTGAAGACCATGACCGGTATAGAAGCCGCGTACGAATACTGCAGCAAGCTGGTCCAGGGCGGAGGCATCGTCTTGTTCGTGGGAACCAAAAAGCAGATCGCTGATGCCGTGGCCGAGGAGGCCAAGCGGGTGAACATGCCCTACGTGAACTACCGCTGGCTCGGCGGCATGCTCACCAACTTCCAGACCATCCACAAGCGGATTCTGCGTATGCGGGAGCTCGAGTCGCAGGAAGCCCAGGGTATCTTCGACGAGATCCCCAAGAAGGAAGCCCTGGTTTTGCGCAAGGAGCTCGAGAAGCTCCAGAAAAACCTCGACGGCATCCGGGACCTCAACCGCCGTCCGGACGCAGTCTTCATCGTCGATACCCGCAAGGAGGACATAGCTGTCCGCGAGGCCCGCAAGCTGGGGCTGCCGATCATTGCAATTGTCGACACCAACTGCGACCCCGACGATGTGGACTACGTGATTCCGGGCAACGACGACGCCATCCGCTCGGGCTCGCTGCTCACGCGAGTCGTGGCAGACGCCATCGCCGCCGGCATGTCGGCACGTCCGCCGGAGGTCATCGCCGCCGCCGAAGCAGCGGCCGCCTCCAGCGTCACCCTCACCGCAGGCAGCGAAGAGCCTCCGGCCGAGTGGGAGATCATGCTGGCCCAGCAGGAGACCCAGACCAAAAAGGCCAAGGATCCGGCCCCCGCCGCGCCGGCGAAGGCAACCGCGCCGGCTGCTCCTCCAGCGCCGGCAGAGGCCCCCGCATCCCCGGCGGCCGACCTGTTCAAGCCGGAGACCGAGGCCTCGGTGCCCGCCGAGGATGCCGACTCCGAGGCAGACCCATTTCAGCGCCTTTTGGACGACACACCCCTTCCCGGCGAGGACATCGAGGAAGAGTTGAAGGCGAAGTACAAGGACGAAGACGAGGTCAAGCACAGGTGAGCATTAAGGCAGCCGACGTAAAAGCACTGCGGGACGCCACGGGCGCCGGCATGATGGATTGCAAGCGGGCGCTTTCCGAGGCGAACGGCAACGTGGAGGCGGCGAAGGACCTTTTGAAAAAGTGGGGTCTGGCCGGCATCGAGAAGCGCTCCGGACGGGTTGCCAAGGAAGGAACCATCGGCTACTACATCCACCAGCTGGATCCCGAGCTTCCTCCGAAAAAGGGCGTGCTCGTCGAGCTCAACAGCGAGACCGACTTCGTTGCCAAGACCCCCGAGTTCAAGGAGCTGGCCCGCAACATAGCGATGCACATCGCAGCGATGGAGCCCAAATGGGTGAGCCGCTCCGACGTCCCGGAGGAAATCGTCGAGCGAGAGACTGCGATCTTCAAGGAGTCGGATCAGCTCAAAGGCAAGCCGGAGAACATCCAGGCCAAGATTATCGAGGGCAAGCTGAACGCCATGCTTGCCGACCGCGGCGGCGTCCTGCTGGAGCAGAAGTACGTGCGGGACGAGTCCGGCCGCCAAACCGTGGGTGACCTGGTCACCGACTACGCCGCAGCCGTCAAAGAGAACATCGGCGTTAGGCGTTTCGTCCGCTTCGCGGTAGGCGAGTAGAAGGGTGGCAGAAGGGCCCGGTTACAAGCGGGTTCTTCTAAAGCTTTCCGGAGAGGCCTTTGCCGATCCGGCGCAGGGTTTTGGGATCGACGCCGGGATCGTCACCTCCCTGGCCAAGCAACTGGCTGAGATCCAAAGCGCCGGCGTTGAGGTGGCAGTCGTCGTTGGTGGCGGCAACATCTTCCGCGGCTCCCAGGCCGCGGCCATGGGTATGGAACGTGCCCGGGCCGACTACATGGGCATGCTGGCCACGGTCATCAACGGCCTTGCTCTGGCCGATGCGCTGGGCCAGGTGGGGGCCGAGTGCCGGGTGATGAGCGCCATCTGGATGCAGGAGGTGGCCGAGCCCTTCATCCGTGGCCGGGCGCTCCGGCACCTCGAGCGGGGGATGGTCGTTGTCTTCGTAGGGGGGACCGGCAATCCCTACTTCACCACCGACACCGCGGCGTCGGTGCGGGCGCTGGAGGTGGGTGCCGAGGCGCTGCTCAAGGGCACCAAGGTAGATGGAGTCTACGACTCCGACCCGGTGTTGAACCCGGACGCCAAGCGGATTGAACACCTGGAATACATCGAAGTCCTCAACCGCGGGCTGAAGGTGATGGATGCGACCGCGATCTCGCTGTGCATGGACAATAAGATGCCTATTGTGGTGTTCGACCTCAACCAGGTCGGCAACATCAAGCGGGTGGTCCAGGGTGAGACGGTGGGGACCAAGGTCTCGGGGAGGACTTGATGGCGGTAGAGGAGCAGATGGAGCAGGCCTCCGTCAAGATGCGCAAGGCCGTGGCGGCAACCCAGGAGGAGTTCGGCCACGTCCGCACCGGGCGCGCATCGCCGCACCTGCTCGACCGCATCGAGATCGATTATTACGGCGCCCGGACCCCTCTCAACCAGATCGCAGGCATCTCCATCCCTGAGGCCCGCATGATGGTGATCTCGCCCTACGACAAGAGCGCGCTCAGCGCAATCGAGAAGGCGATCCAGGCCTCCGACCTCGGCGTCAACCCAAACAACGACGGGTCGATCCTTCGGCTCAACTTTCCACCTCTCACCGAGGAACGGCGCAAGCTGCTGATCAAGCAGGTAAAAGAGCGGGCCGAGGAGGGCAAGATCGCGGTACGAAACATCCGACGCCACTCCAAGGATGAGATGGAGCGAATGAAAAAGGACGGTGAGATCTCCGAGGACGACCTGAAGCGCAGCGAGAAGGAGCTCCAAAAGCTTACCGACCACTTCGTGGAGGAGATCGACAAGATGTTCGGCCACAAGGAGAAGGAGCTCCTGGAGGTCTGACCCTCATCTCCGGGAGTAAAAATGAACCGTTCTTCCAACAAGCGCCCGGGCCGGGGAGCCCCCAAACCGGGAACCCCGCCCCAAAAGGGTGGCGGGCGGAACCTGAAGCTGGCCATACTCACCGGCGTCACGCTGGCCGCGCTGGTGGTTGGGCTGCTCTTTGTCGGCGCCCAGGCGTTCTTCGGGCTGGCGATCGTGGTGATCATGCTCGGCCAGGCCGAGTTCTACCGGGCCACCCGCAACGCCGGCCACAACCCGGCAACCGCCCTCGGCCTGATCGGCGGAGCCGTAATCCTGATCGGGGTGTTTCTGAACGGCCCGGCGGCCGCGGGTCTTGCATTGTTCGCCATCCTGGCCGCGTGCTTCATCTGGTACATGTCGTTTCCCTCCAGGGTCAACGTGGTGAGCAACGTGGCGATCACCATGATGGGCATCGTCTACATCCCGCTGCTCGGCTCTTTCGTCGGGCTGCTTTCCCGGCGGCCCGACGGCCGGGGCGTGACCATCGCCGCCATCGGCGCCGCAGCGGTTTACGACATCTTTGCCTACGCCGGAGGCTCCAAGCTGGGCCGCCACCCCATGGCGCCCTCGGTTTCCCCGAACAAGTCCTGGGAGGGGGCGGCGGTAGCCACCGTCGCGATCGTGCTGGTGGCGTTGTTTGCCGGCCCGGCACTCGGTCCGTGGACCGCCGGGCAGGCGGCCCTTCTAGGCCTCGCGGTGGCGGTGGTTGCGCCGCTCGGCGACCTTGCGGAGTCCTTGATCAAGCGCGACCTGGGAATCAAGGACATGGGGACCATCTTCCCGGGGCACGGGGGAGCGCTGGACCGCATCGACGCAATTCTGTTCGTCGCTCCTACCGTCTGGTTGTCGCTCCAGCTGTTCGGCCATTGACCCTCATGCCGGCCGTTCCGGAGCCCGTCTCCCCGCCCAGATCGGCCGATGTGGCACCAAGGTTACGGATATGACGCATCATGGATTGATGGATCTATTCGACACACCCGAGCGTCTGCGCGTCGCCATCCTCGGATCAACCGGCTCAATTGGCAGCCAGGCGCTCGAGGTTGTGCGGGCCTACCCCGAGCGATTCGAGGTCGTCGCGCTCGCCGCAAACTCGGATACCGGCGGTCTGCTGGCCCAGGCCAAGGAGTTCGAGGTCTCCCTGCTGGGCATCGTTTGTGGCCCGCTCGACGCCCCCGACGGCTGCACCGTGTTCGAGGGCGAGCATTCCGCCGAGCGGGTGGTCCAGGAGTCGGACGCTCACCTGGTGCTGAACGCAGTGGTGGGAGCGGCGGGGCTGCGGGCCACCATGGCCACCATCCTGGCCGGCAAGACGCTCGCGCTGGCGAACAAGGAAAGCCTGGTCGCCGGTGGCGAGCTGGTGATGAGCAAGGTTATGGAGGGTCAGCTTCGACCGGTGGACAGCGAGCACTCTTCGCTGTGGCAGCTGTTGGAGGGCCTGCCGCCCCACCGGGTCCGGCGCGTCTTGCTGACCGGCAGCGGGGGCCCTTTCCGGGGCAAGTCGCTGTCCGATCTGAAAAAGGTCACGGTCGAGGGAGCGCTGAACCATCCGGTTTGGGAGATGGGTCCCAAAATCACCATCGACTCGTCCACTCTGATGAACAAGGGCCTGGAGGTGATCGAGGCCCACTTTCTCTTCGGCCTCACCTACGACGAGATTCAGGTGGTGATCCACCCGCAGGGCATGGTCCATGGGATGGTGGAGACCATGGACGGCAGCGTCTTCGCCCACGCCGCTCCGCCCGACATGCGCCTGCCGATTCAGCTAGCGATGGCCTTCCCCGACCGGCTGGGGGCCCCTGCCGACCGCTTGAGCGGCGTAGGGGCGCGTATCGACTGGACCGCTCCACAGTCGATGACCTTCGAGCCTCCGGACCTGGAGGCCTTCCGCTGCCTCGCCCTGGCTTTCGACGCCGGACGGCAAGCAGGCACCTACCCGGCCGTGCTGAATGCGGCTAACGAGACGGCCGTGGAGGCCTTCCTCGCCGGCAAGCTGGATTACCTGGGCATCCCGGCCGTGGTCGAAGACGTGCTGGGACGCCACGAAAGCTGTGAGCCTTCGCTGGAGGCAATCTTGGAGCAGGATGCCTGGGCTCGGTCCCAGGCGGCGACAATCATCGATTCAAGGAGCACGATTTGACCTTTTTGAACGGCGTGTTGATCTTCATCGCCACCCTGCTGCTCATGGTTACCTTCCACGAGTTCGGCCACTACATAACCGCCCGCAAGTTCGGCATCAAGGTGGAGGAGTTCTTCGTGGGCTTCGGCCCACGCCTTTTCTCCGTACGGCGGGGCGAGACCGAGTTCGGCGTAAAGGCGATCCTGTTGGGCGGCTACGTGAAGATCGCAGGCATGAACCCGTTCCAGGAGGTCCCTCCGGAGGAGATTTCCCGTACCTTCGGCGCCAAGCCGGCATGGCAGCGGGCAATCGTATTGCTGGCCGGATCGTTCACCCATTTCGTTTTGGCCACGGTGATCTTCGCCGTCCTTATCGGCACTTCGGGCATCCCCGAGCTGACCACCACGGTGGAGGAGGTCGCGGAGGAGGTGGGCGACAGCCCCGGCCCCGCGCTGGCTGCCGGACTTAGGCCGGGGGACCGGCTGGTATCCATCGACGGCACCCGGATCACCGAGTGGGAGCAGGTTCGCGGGCTCATCCAACCCAACAGCAACCGGGAGCTGATCTTCGAGGTTGAGCGGGGCGGCCAGGTCCTCGAGATCCCGGTGACCCCGGTCGAGGCCGAGGCGGTCACCGACCCGAACAACCCGCAACAGCGGGAGATAGTCGGCCAGATAGGCGTGATGCCCGCAGTGGAAACCGTGAGGGGCGGGCCCGTCTGGGCAGTGGGAGAAGGCTTCAAGACCACGGGTGACGCCATCTGGCGAAGCATCATGGGGACCGGGATGATCTTCACCTCAATCGACGATATCTTTACCGCCCTCGGAGGCTCGGGGGAGCGCGAGATCACCGAGGAGCAACCGGTGGGTCTGGTGGGTGCCGCCCGGTTGGCCGGTCAGGCCTCCTCAGCCGGGGCCATCGAGAGCCTGGTGTTCTTCCTGGCCTACTTCATCGTCTTCGTCGGCGTGATCAACCTGGCGCCGCTGCCGCCCCTTGACGGCGGGCACCTGCTGGTGCTGGGAATCGAGAAGCTGACTCGGCGTAAGGTCGACCCGCGGCGGGTGCTGCCGTTCGCCGGGGTCGTCCTGGGCTTTTTGGTGATGCTGACGTTCGCCCTGCTATTTTTGGACCTGGCGCGCCCGCTGGGCAACCCGTTCCAGTAGCGCCCGGCGGCGCCTCGGGCAGCATCCGATAGTCTGTCAGCTATGGCACTTCCCAAGCAGTCCGACGACTTCCCCGCGTGGTACCAGCAAGTGGTCAAGGGGGCCGAGCTGGCGGAGAACTCGCTGGCCCGGGGATCCATGGTCATCCGTCCCTACGGCTACGCCATCTGGGAGGCAATCCAGTCCGGCGTCGACCGCCGGATCAAGCAGACCGGACACTCCAACGTCTATTTCCCCCTGCTGATCCCCCAGAGCCTGCTGGACAAGGAAGCCGACCACGTGGAGGGCTTCGCCCCACAGGTCGCGGTGGTGACCCACGGCGGAGGCGCCAAGCTGGAGGAGCCGCTGATCATCCGGCCCACGTCCGAGACCATCATCTGGTCCACCTACGCCAAATGGATCCAGAGCTATCGAGACCTGCCCCTGCTCTACAACCAGTGGGCCAACGTCGTGCGATGGGAGATGAGAACCCGGCTGTTCCTGAGGACCTCAGAATTCTTGTGGCAGGAGGGTCATACCGCTCACGAGACCGCGGAGCAGGCCATAGCCGAGGCCCGGATGATCCTGATGGACGTCTACCGGGAGACGGTGGAGGAGGACTTCGCGATCCCCGTCCTCACCGGCCGCAAGAGCGAGTCCGAGCGGTTCCCCGGCGCCATCGACACCCTGGCCATAGAGGCCCTGATGCGGGACGGCAAAGCCCTGCAGGCCGGCACCTCGCATTACCTCGGCCAGAACTTCGCCAAGGCCTACGGCGTCCAGTTCCTGGGGCGCGACGGCAAGCAGGATTTCCCGTACGCCACGTCGTGGGGGGTCTCCACCCGGCTGGTCGGCGGGCTGATAATGGCCCACGGTGACGACAAGGGGTTGAAGCTGCCGCCCAAGCTCGCCCCCTTCCAGGTGGTGATAGTCCCGATCTACCGTGACGAGCAAAAGAGCACCGTACTGGATGCCGTAAGGCGGATAGCGGACTCCCTGGGCGACGTGCGGGTGAAGATCGACGACCGGGAGGAGCACCGCCCCGGGTACAAGTTCAACGAATGGGAGCTCAAGGGTGTGCCCCTGCGCCTGGAGATCGGCCCCCGGGACCTGGAGGCGGGGCAGGTGCTGGCCTACCGCCGGGACACCGGCGAAAAGAGTGCCCTGCCGCTGACCTCCCTGCCGGTGGCCGTCCCGGACCTGCTGGCCGACATCCAGCGGTCGATGTTCCAGACAGCCGTGGACTTCCGGGCCGAGCGCACCTTCGCCCCTGCAACGTACGACGAGCTGACAGACCTCCTTTCGGCAGCCAGTGGGTTCGTCCAGGGCGGCTGGTGCGGCAGCCGGGAATGTGAGGACAAGGTCAAAAACGACACCAAGGCCACCATCCGGGTGCTGCCCCTCGACGCTGAACAACAGGACGGCAAGTGTGTCGTGTGCGGGTCGCCGGCCACCGAACTGGCAACCTGGGCCCAGTCCTACTAACCGCCAAGGCTCCCGAAGCGCGCCCGAAGGTGGGACAATCAGTAGGTGTACGGCGTAGCTTTCCTTTTGTCCCTCGGCCTGTTTATTTTTGCGGTCCTGGACTGCGTTACAAGCGACAGGTCGCTGTGCCGCATCCTGCCCAAAGCGTTGTGGTTCTTGATCATCGTGCTGATTCCGATTGTCGGGCCCCTGGCCTGGCTGCTGCTGGGCAGGCCTTCAATGCCGAGCGAACACCCGGCAGGCCGGCTGCCGGCAAGGCCCGATTCTTCACCGCCGCCCCGACCCTCCAGAAGGCCCCTTGGTCCCGACGATGACCCCAGGTTCCTCGAGATGACCGGCGGCCCGGCGCACGCAGCACCGCCCAGGAC
>DATLGP010000200.1:0-6938 GCA_035540395.1 Actinomycetota bacterium | reverse complement strand
TTCGTGACCGGGGCGAGCGGGACCGGGGCGGCGAGCGTGGCCGGCGTCGCCGAGGCCGTGACCGCGGCCGCGACGGCCGTGATCGTAACGACCGCCCGGACCGCCAGGATCGCCCGGATCGGGGTCCGCGGGAGCCGGAGGTCATCAACGAGGCCGACCTCGAGCCGGCAACCGGCATCCTGGACACCCTCCCCGAGGGTTACGGGTTCCTGAGGACCTCGAACTACCTGCCGACCCAGGAGGACGTGTATGTCTCGTTGTCACAGGTGCGCCGCTTCCAGCTGCGCCGGGGCGACGAGATCGTGGGTATGGCCCGCAAGCCCAAGGAATCCGAGAAGTACCAGGCACTGGTGCGCATAGAGACCATCAATGGTCAGGCGCCCGCCGACATCGTCGGCCGGCCGTGGTTCGACAAGCTCACCCCGCTCTACCCGGAGGAGAGAATCCGGATGGAGGTCACCGACCAGCCGAACGAGATCGCCCAGCGGATCATCGACCTGGTTGCACCGATCGGCAAGGGCCAGCGAGGCATGATCGTCTCGCCCCCGAAGGCCGGCAAGACCACTGTGATGAAGCAGATCGCCAACTCGATCCGGGCCAACTCACCCGAGTGCCACCTGATCGTGCTGTTGGTGGACGAGCGACCCGAAGAGGTTACCGACATGCAGCGCTCGGTGGACGGCGAGATCGTCTACTCCACATTCGACCGTCCCTCGGACGACCACATCCAGGTGACCGAGCTCACCCTCGACCGGGCCAAGCGGATGGTGGAGATGGGCCAGGACGTGGTGATTCTGCTGGACGGCATCACCCGCCTCTCCCGGGCCTACAACCTGGCCACCCCGGCATCCGGGCGCATTCTGTCCGGTGGTGTCGACTCGACCGCCCTGTACCCGCCGAAACGGTTCTTCGGCGCCGCCCGCAACATCGAGCAGGGCGGCAGCCTTACGATCATCGCCACGGCCCTGGTGGAAACCGGCTCTCGAATGGACGAGGTCATCTTCGAGGAGTTCAAGGGGACAGGGAACTGGGAGCTCAAGCTGGACCGCAGGGCTTCCGAGAAGCGCCTGTTCCCGGCCATCGACATCTCCTCCTCGGGAACCCGCAAGGAGGAGCTGCTGCTTACCAAGGAGGAGCTCTCGCTGGTGTGGAAGCTGCGCCGGGTGCTGCACGCACTGGATTCGGGTGCCGGGCTGGAGCTGCTCATCGACAAGATGCGCTCCACCAAGGGCAACCTGCAGTTCCTGATGGAGGTCTCCAAGCAGAGTCCCGGCGACTAGCAGGCTCGAACAATGCGCACTTTCATATTCGTGCTGTTCGGCGTCCTGACGCTGCTCGCAGTGCTGGCAACCTTCAAAACCATGGCCAGGGCTTCCAAGGGTTACGACAAGGCCAAGCAGCGCCGTATCGATTCCGGTCCCCAGACGCCCTGCCCGGTGTGCCGTTCGTCGATGAACCTGGTCGGCGTGCAGGAGTTCCGGCTGAGCGAGAAGGCCAACGACCTGGACAAGGACGTCGCCCAGGCGCTCGGCGCCGTGGGGACGGATCTGCCCCTGGAGGTCTACCGCTGCCCGACCTGCCGCAACCTGCAGCTTTTCCTCCCGCCCTCCGCAGGGTAGCCAGCGTAGGCTAGCGCCATGGGAGAGCCGATGATCCGTCTGGTGGACGTGGTCAAACGCTTTCCCCACTCCAAGTCCCCGGCGGTGGACCATCTCAGCCTCGACATCGAGGAGGGGGAGATCGCGGTTCTGGTGGGGCCTTCCGGTTGCGGGAAGACCACCACGATGAAGATGATCAACCGGCTGGTGGAGCTCACCGCCGGGCAGATCTACGTCGACGGACGCGACATCGCCGAACATGACCCGGTGCAGCTTCGCCGGGGCATCGGCTACGTCATCCAGACGACGGGCCTCATGCCGCACCGCACGATTGCCCAGAACATCGCCACCGTCCCCGAGCTGCTGGGTTGGGAGGGCTCCCGGACACAGGACCGGGTGCGGGACCTGGCCGAAATGCTCGAACTCAGCCCCGAGCTGCTCTCCCGCTATCCCGGCGAGCTGTCCGGAGGGCAGCGCCAGCGGGTCGGGGTGGCCCGGGCGCTGGCCGCCGACCCTCCGGTGATGTTGATGGACGAACCCTTCGGGGCGGTGGACCCGATAGTCCGCGCCCGCCTGCAGGACCAGTTTCTCGACATCCAGGACCGGCTGAGAAAGACGATTGTCTTCGTGACCCACGACATCGACGAGGCGATCAAGTTGGCCGACCGGATTGCCATTCTCAACGTCGGCGGCGTCCTGGAGCAGTACGCGTCCCCCAAGGACATCCTGCGCGATCCGGCCAACGACTTCGTGAAGCAGTTTCTCGGCGCCGAGCGCGGCCTGAAGCGTCTGGCTCTGCTCAAGGTCGGCGAGATCGAGGTGGAGGAGGGTCCGGTGGTGGCGCCCGAGGACTCGGCCGCCCGGGCCCGGGAGGTGATGGAGAGCTTCGAGACTTCCTGGGTGAGCGTGGTCAACGAGGGCGAGCTGCTGGGCTGGGTGGACGCCGACGCGCTGACCGGCAAGCAGACGGTGGGGGAGGCCGCACCCCGCAAGTTCAGCGCCTTCGTGACCGCCGAGAGCTCGCTGCGCGAGGCCCTGGACTCGCTGATCACCTCCCGCACCCAGGTGGCGGCGGTGGTTTGGGAAGGGCAGCGGTACCGCGGCATCCTCTCCGCCCAGCGGATCGGCACGGAGATAGCAAGCTGATCCTCGCCCAGGCCGACGAGCCCCTGTTCGAGCCGGAGTGGGTCATGCGAAACCTGGACCGGATCGGCGAGCGCCTGATCGAGCACGCCTACCTCACGTTCCTCGCGGTCGGCATCGGCCTGGCGATATGCCTGCCCGCCGGGATCTATGCCTACCGGCACCGCCGGTTCTACGCTCCGGTTACCTGGGTGGCCGGGGTGCTCTACACGATTCCCAGCCTCGCCCTGTTCGCGTTCCTGACCACCTACACCGGGCTGACCACCCTGACCGCGGAGATCGGCCTGGTCAGCTACACGCTGCTGATCCTGACCCGAAACGTGGTGGCCGGGCTGGACGGGGTTCCGGCCGACACCAAAGAAGCCGCCCTGGGAATGGGCTACACGAGCCGCCAGCTTTTGTGGAGGGTGGAGTTGCCGCTGGCGTTCCCGGTGATCCTGGCAGGCATCCGGGTGGCGACTGTAACGATCATCGGCCTGGTCACCGTCACCGCCCTGATCGGCAAGGGAGGAATGGGATTTTTCATCCTGCAGGGGATGCGCCGGTTCTTCTCGACCCCCATCATCGTCGGCGCAGTTTTGTCGGTAGCGATGGCGGTAACCGCGGACCTGGCTCTGCTCGGGCTGCAGAAAATGCTGACACCGTGGACCCGGCCCCCCGCGGGGGTGGCCTAGCCGGTGGGCGTCATCGCGGAGGCGGCCGCCTGGCTCAGCGACCCGCAAAACTGGTCCGGCACCTCAGGCATACCGAACCGGCTCTTCGAGCACGTGCAGATTTCGGGAATGACGGTTCTGGCGGCGGCGATGGCGGCGGTCCCGCTGGGACTGTTGATAGGACATACCGGCAAGGGCCGTTTTCTGGTGGTCTCTCTTTCCAACGCCGGCCGCGCGATACCCTCCTTTGCCATCCTGGCGCTCGCCCTGCCGATCACCATCAGGATGGGCCTGGGCCTGGGATTCTGGCCTACCTTTATTGCGCTGTTCGTGCTGGCGGTGCCTCCGATACTGACCAACACCTACGTCGGCGTAGCGGGGGTGGACCGGGATGTGGTGGAGGCCGCCCGCGGCATGGGCATGGGCGGCGGCCAGATCCTCAGGCGCCTGGAGCTGAGGCTGGCCGCGCCGTTGATCATGGCGGGCCTCAGGACTGCGTCGACGGAGGTGGTGGCCACGGCGACGCTGGCCGCGCTGGTGGCGTGGGGCGGCCTGGGCCGCTACATCATCGACGGCTTCGCAGTGCGGGACAACGCCCGGATCCTGGGCGGCGCAATCCTGGTGGCCGTCCTGGCAATCGCCACAGACCTTTTCATGGGTAGGGTGGAACGGCTGGTCCGTCCCCGGACGGCCTCTTCCGGGCTGGAGACCGCCTGATAGGGTCTACGAAATAAAAAACGCTTGGAGGCGCGTCTGCGCAAGGGGAGGTCGAAGTGACCAGGAATTCCGGGTGGAACACTCTGCTGGTGGCCGTCGTGATGGCCCTGATGCTCGCCGCTTGCGGCAATGGAGACGGCGCCGATGGCGGCGACGAACGCGAGATCACCGTCGGAGTCTCGGCCGACTTTGCTGAGAACCAGATTGTCGCCGAGATGTACGCACAGGTCCTGGAGAACGCCGGTTACACGGTCTCCCGCCAGCTCGACCTCGGCACCCGTGAGGTTTCCCAGGCTGCGCTCGGCCGGGGCGAGATCGACGTGGTACCCGAATACCTGGCGTCGCTGCTGCTGTACCTGGACCCCGACGCCGAGGCGGGCTCCGACGCCGACGAGAACGCCGAAAGGGTCCGGGAGGCCCTGGAGGGTGAGGGAGCGGTCCTGCTCGAGCCTTCGCAGGCCAACGACACCAATGCAATCGTCGTCACCAGGCAAACCGCCGACCGGCTGAATCTTACGAACGTCAGCGACCTGGCTCCGGTGGCGGGCGACCTGACCTTCGGCGGTCCGCCCGAATGCCCGGAGCGGCCGTTTTGCATCCCGGGTCTCAGGGAGACATACGACGTCACGTTCGGCGAGTTCCGGGCTCTCGACTCCGGGGGACCGGTTACGGTGGCCGCCCTCGAAGGCGGCGAGATCGATGTCGCGCTGATGTTCTCCACGTCGAGCGTGATCCCGAGCCGGGGCTTCGTCATGCTCGAGGACGACCGAGGTCTGCAGGCGGCCGAGAACATCACTCCGCTGGTGCGCAGCGAGGTACTGAACGACGAGGTGGAGGAGCTGCTCAATGCCGTCAGCGCCCGGCTGACCACCGAGAACATCACGGGGCTCAACGCCCGGGTGGAGATCGACCGCGAGGAGCCGGCCGACGTCGCAAGGGACTTCCTGGAATCCGAGGGACTTTTGTAGCCGGAGCGTCAGATTGTCAGCATCTCGGGGTCCACTATCCAGCCCCGGTTCCTGACGTTGCGGATGAAGTCCCGGCCCAGCTCCTTGCGGAGCGAGCACAACATCACATCCACCGAGCGGCCCCGGCGCAGGCCGACCGCCCTGGAGAGCTCCTCCCTCGAGGTGACCCGGCCCAGATTGGACAAAAGGATGGCGAGCATCTCCAGCTGGGTGGGCGACAGGTCCAGCGGCTTGTCCGACAGGGTTGCTCGATAGGTCTCCAGGTCAACCTCCAGGGTGCCTAGCTCGAACCATCTCCCAGGAGCGCCGTTGGAGTTGCTGTCCATGCAAGCGAGGCTAGGTCGGCAAAGTTACTTCCCGGTGGCGCATATGTTTCGGAAGGGTAAAACCTCGATAGCGGTTGGGGGGGCGCCGGAACAAGCCGCGAGAACTCTCCGCTCACGGCCTGCGTAGGAATCTGGAGCCATCGTTTATGGGAAGGGCAATCTCGGACTACCATTTGAGGTAGTTGACGCACAAGGAGCTGCCCATGGCGTTCGGTTACCCGGTCATGCTGGAGGTCGACGGGCGCGCCTGCGTGGTCATCGGCGGCGGCGCGGTCGGCGAGGGCAAGGTGCGAGGACTTCTTGCCGGCGGGGCGTTGGTCACCGTGATCGACCCCGAGCCGACCGGCGGCCTGGAGGACCTTGCCGAACTGAGCGCAGTCACGCTGGTCAGGCGGGCCTACCGCCCGGGTGACCTGAAAGGCGCCTTCGTGGCGATCGCAGCCACCGACGACGGCGCCACCAACGCCCAGATCTTCGCCGAGGCCCAGGCGGAGCGGGTGCTGCTGAACGCGGTGGACGACTCCCGGTACTGCCACTTCGCAGTCCCGTCCATCGTTCGCCGGGGCGACTTCCTGCTGTCGCTGTCCACGGGAGGAAAGTCCCCAGCACTGGCTAAGCGCCTTCGCAAGAGCCTCTCGACGCAGTTCGGCGACGAGTACGGAACCCTGGTGGAACTGCTGGCCGAAGTTCGGGAGGCGGCCCTGGCTGTGCGTGAGGTCGATTTCGAAGAATGGGCCGCCCGGTGGGAGGCGGCCCTGGAAGCCGACCTGATCAACCTGGTCCGGGAGGGCCGCTATCAGGAGGTCAAGGACAGGGTCTGGCAGCACCTCAACACGCCGAGAGGCCGCAGCGCCGGCCACGTTTGGATTGTGGGAGCCGGCCCCGGCGACCCGGGGCTGATCACCGTTAAGGGCCGCGAAGCGCTCGAGCAGGCGGATGTGGTGGTGTACGACCGCCTGGTCGACGTCTCGCTGGTCGCCGGGAAGGAGGCGATCTACGCGGGCAAGACCCCGGGCGAGCATGGCCTCCCCCAGGAAGAGATCAACGCCGCCCTGGTACGGCTGGCGCGCCGGGGGCGTAGGGTCGTGCGCCTGAAGGGCGGGGATCCGTTCGTCTTCGGCCGGGGGTCGGAGGAGGCGGAGGCGCTGGCTGCCGAAGGAATCGATTTCACCGTGGTACCGGCGCCGACCTCGGCGATTGCGGCCCTGGCGGCTGCCGGCATCCCGGTGACCGATCGGCGGTATTCCTCGTCGGTGGCGATCGTGACCGGGCACTGCGGAGGTCCGAGGCCGGTGGACTGGAGGGCGCTGGCCGGGTCGGTGGAAACGATCGTCGTGCTCATGGGCCTTTCCAACCTGGAGTTCATCACGCGCGAGTTGATGGCGGGGGGAATCAGCCCGAGGGTGCCGGCCGCCATCATCGAGAACGGCACCCGTCCGGACCAGAGGGTGATCGTTTCCGACCTGGGAGGGTTGGCGGATGCCTCGGCCCTGGCCGGCCCCGGGTCGCCGTCGCTGATTGTCGTCGGCGGCG
>DATLGP010000199.1:0-1864 GCA_035540395.1 Actinomycetota bacterium | reverse complement strand
GTCCTCGCCTATGCCGGCGCCGCGCTTCCCCTTCTGATCCTGTTTACGATCTCCGAGGCTCGGCTCGGCGACGTCCTGACCGGCGAGGTCATTGCCGAAGAGGTGGTTCGCACGCTGGTGGGAAGCATCGGCCTGGTGGCCTCGGTTCCCATTACCACCAGCGTGCGAACCACCTCTTCGGCAATGACCTCGCCGGTCAGGACGTCGCCGAGCCGAGCCTCGGAGATCGTAAACAGGATCAGAAGGGGAAGCGCGGCGCCGGCATAGGCGAGGACGAGCGTGTTGACGGTCGAGGCGATGTGGTCCCGGCCGATCCGAATTGCTGCCCGGTACAGCTCGACGGCTTTGAGCGCCGGGTTCGCCAGGTGCAGCTCCCAGACCGCCGACGCCTGGGTGACCGTGACGTCGTCGAGCACGCCGAGCGAGCCGATGATTATTCCCCCGAGCAAGATACCCCTCAGGTTGATGGTCTCACTTGCAACCCGGATGTAGGTCGACTCCTCGGAAGCGAACCCTGTCAGCTGGGTGAGCTGGACGAAGGCGAGGGCGAGCAGGGCGGTGATCGTAAGGCTGGCCAGCGTTCCCAAAACTGCGGAGGTGGTCCGGACGTTTACTCCGTGGGCCAGGTACAACGAGATGAACATCACCCCGGCCGACCCGACTATTGCCACCGCCAGCGGGTTGCGGCCGGCAAGGATGGCGGGAAGAACGAACTGGACAAGGATCCCCAGACTGACCCCGATGCCGACCAGTGCCGCGATGCCTCTCAACCGCCCCAGCGCAATCACGACTGCTGCGAAGATCAGGGCGAGCACCGCCATTGGGGCGGCACGCTGGACGTCGGCGAAGTCGTAGGCGTAGACACCCGGTGCTGTCTGGGTCCGGGCGACCACTATCCTGCTGCCCTCCCTGACCGTGCGCACTGCGTTGGGATCGGCGACCTCGAACGCGACGATGTCGCCCTCGTTGGGACCCTGGGTCAGCCGCACCTCGGCGACGCTGCAGTCGGGACCTTCGTCCTCCAGGCCCGGGCAGGGAACGGCATTGATTGCAGTAACGGTGCCGTTGTACAGGTCGGTGGGCAGCTCGATGGCCTGGGACAGCTCGGGCTTGGTCCTCGGCCACAACAACAAGAAGCCGAGAAGCGTCAAGAGGACAAGCGGAACCGTCACCAGGGTCAGAAGACGCCTGGTTCGAGCCGGGATTTCTTCCCGATGGCCGGAGTTATGCCCGTGTGCGTGGTGATGCACGGCTGCTGAACCTACAGCATGTCAGGCCGCAAACTGTGCTCTTGCGAGCACTTTTTGACCTAGTGCCCTATCAGCCAACCTTCGGGGCGTTTGGCTGCATGAGGCGGCCCCAGGCTGCGTTCTCGCTCGCCCCGGTAGGACGCAGGCTAGCGGGACTTGCTGCGGCCTTGCCTGGAACAACCTCCTGTGAGCCAAACCTCGCAAACGTTGGCTGACAAGGCACTAGCGTTCTACCTGAACGAGTGGGTTCCGCCCCGCCGCCTGCTGGTGCTGCGCATGCTGCTCCGCCGGGTGGACTGCCTGCGGCTCCTCACGTACATGAACAACAGGATTGCCCCGACGACTATCGAGAAGAAGGGCACCAGCGAGCCGTCGCTCGCCGCCGGGTTGGCATCGTCAAGCGCCGCGATCAGGTCGGAAGGACTCGGCGTGGGGGAGGGGCTCTCCTCCGGCGTAGGAGATGGCTCAGGACTGGGTGAGAGCTCAGGCGATGGTTCGGGGCTGGAAGTGGATGTTCCCGCGGTGGTGCCCGACCCGGTGTTCGACCCGGAACCGGAACCGGTGCTTCGAGAACTGGTGGTGCTCCTGGGAGCCGAGGGTGGAGGGGGTGGGGG
>DATLGP010000198.1:0-1613 GCA_035540395.1 Actinomycetota bacterium | reverse complement strand
AACCCCGACCTGGGCCATGCGGCGAACCTGCTCTACGTGCTGAGCGGCGAGGTGCCCTCCGACGAGGACGCCCGGATCATGGACCAGTGTCTGGTCATGCACGCGGACCACACCATGAACGCCTCCACCTTCGCCGCCCGGGTGACTGCGGGGACGTTGAGCGACATCCACTCGGCGATGGCCTCCGCGATCGCCACCCTGAAGGGCCCGCTGCACGGCGGCGCCAACGAGCAGGTGTTCGAGATGATTCTCAAGATCGGCTCGGTCGACGCAGTGACCGAGGACATCAAGGGCCGGTTCGCTCGCAAGGAAAAGATCATGGGATTCGGGCATCGGGTCTACAAGGGAGAGGACCCCCGGGCAACGATCCTAAGAGAGCTGGCCAGGGAACTCGGGACCCGCAAGGGAGACATGAAGTGGTTCGACATCTCGGAGAAGATTTTCGAGGTGGTCAACACCGAGAAGGGCTTGTTCCCCAACGTCGACTTCTACGCCGCGGCGGTTTATCACTACCTGGGCATCCCCAAGCGCCTGTTCACACCGATCTTCGCGGCGTCGCGGATCTCGGGATGGACCGCCCACGTGATCGAGCAACTTCAGAACAACCGGCTGATCCGCCCCGACTCCGAGTACATCGGTCCGGATCCCCGCAACTACGTGAAGTTGGGTGACCGATAGGAGAAAATCTCCGCATGGAAACCGACCTTGCAGTGGTCCACCGGCTGGCCGTCGAGGGATTGCTTGCCAAGGTCGAGCAAATCGGCGACGACCAGTGGGATCTGCCCACCCCCAATACCGAGTGGAACGTTCGAGACCTGGTGGAGCACCTGGTCGGCGGGACCGTGTGGGTTGCGCCGCTGCTGCGGGGCGAGACGATTGCCCAGATCGGGGATCGCTACAGCGGCGACCTGGTAGGAAACGACCCCAAGGGCGCCTTCCGGAGCGCCGCCGCCGAAGCGGTGGCGGCGGCGCTGGAGCCGGGGGCGATGGAGCGCACGGTGGACCTGTCCCGGGGGCCGGCGCCGGCCGCCGACTACATCCTGGAGCGAATCGCGGATGCCGGCATGCACACCTGGGACCTGGCGCGGGCGCTCGGGATCGACGAAACCCTGCACCCGGAGGTGGTCGCCGCGGGGCGCAGGCTGCTGGCTCAGGTGGGCGACGAGTGGCGCCGCCACGGCGCGCTCGGCCCGGTGGTGCCCACCGAGCCGGGGGCCAGCGAGCAGACCCTGTTCATCGCCGAGTCCGGCCGCACCCCCTAACCACCCGGAGGGCCGGTCGCGCAACTTAGTTAGCCGGAGGGCCCGCTCGGCGCAACTTAGTGGGACGATGTTGCCGGGTACTCGCTGTGGTCTCGTGCGTCCTCATCGGTAGCCTCGCCCGGCCCGTCATTCCCGAATAAAGAGGGTGACGCCGTGGGGGGTGGTCGTGATGTCTATCAGCGGGTCCTGGTGGACCGGCCTGGTGCCGATTTCCCAGTCGAAGATGATCGCTCTGGAGCCGTCGTCGCACGGGTACCCGGTCACCTGGATGCTATCGGGGTTCGACGCCGCCATCCTGGTCCACAGGACCCCCCGCTGGTATCCCTGGACGAACCTCGCCTCGACCTCGGG
>DATLGP010000197.1:0-1799 GCA_035540395.1 Actinomycetota bacterium | reverse complement strand
GGTTAAGCGCGGCGGGGTGCGGGTTCTGAGCGCGCCGGCGATCCCGATGCCCGACATGACGACGGGCGTGCTGGCCAGCTACTTCAACTTCCCGCCGGTCGCCTTCCCAGTGGTGATGTGGAATCTGGGCTCGGTGACGGTGCAGGGCACTTATCGGCAAATCACCGACAATGTGCGGGCTTGGTCGCGGATGCCGAACTACCTGGCTGTCGCAGATGGTCTGCAGATCACCGGCACCTCGCCCACGCTCACCGGGACCTATAACGTGACCTTGGTCGGCTTCATTCGCGGCAATGTGGTCTACGCGCCGATCACCGAAGGTGCGGCCGCACCGGCCGGTGGCGGCGGTGGAGCTCCGCCATTTGGCACTGGGGGCCCTCCGGGCCTTGGAGGACCGGGAGGACCTCCCGGCGGTCCGCCGCAAGGATTCGGTGGCCCCGGTGGACCGGGTGGTCCTGGCGGCCCACGGCCCGGTATGCCTGGCATGCCCGGCGGCGCGGTGCCTGGTCGCTAGCTGGATTGGCTTGAGAGCATGATGAGAACACGAATGCACAAGTTGAGCGCTCTGTGGATAGCCGGCGGGCTGGTGGCCCTGTTCCTAGCGGGCTGCGGAGGCGACGAGCCTGCTCCCGCCGGACCTGTCACTTCGACGGCGCCCGCGCCGACCATTCCGGACTTCAAGCCCGATGTGGATGCGGGCGTGCCGGTGACGCCGGTCAGCGACCCGTCGCTGATCTCGCGCCTGGCGGCCGCCAAGCTCTTTATCGCCCGACCCGATCCGTTCGCCCTCTTGAGCAACGAGCAAGCTTTCGAGGCCTCGCAACGAGCGGAGCGGCTACTGAGCGTTTCGGGTGGCTGGACCCTGCTCTATGAGCCGCCTCCTCCGCCCACCGGCACCGAGGACCAGCCGGTCGAGGAGCCACAGCCTTACCGAAGACTATCGGGCATCCTCGTGGGCGATTCGGTACAAGCCATCATTGAGATGGAGAATGGGACTCACATCATCCGGCCAGGCATGCGCATTCCCAACTCGGAGTGGCGCGTGATCTCCATCGACGAGGATAAGGCGATCCTGCGACGCGCGGGGAACCGCAGGCCGACGCAGGTCATCGTACGCCTCGAGAGCCGGCCGGCCGGCATGGGCGGCGGCGGTGGCGCCCCTCCCGGTGGCGCACCCCCTGGATTCGGAGCACCTCCCGGCTTCGGTCCGCCGGGCGGCGGCGGAGGACCCGGTGGTGGAGTTGACCGGTAACTATTACAAGCTTCGTTCATCTGATTGTTCGGAGGACCCAATATGAACAGGAACCTTAAGATTCTTCTGAGCGCAGCGCTGGGGGTCGTTCTCCTCGCTGCGGCGCCGGTCAAGGCATTGGCGCAGGAGGGGGATGTGGGCGGCCGCATCATCCCTTCGCTCGAGCTCGAACAGGCTGACGTGCGCGACGCGCTCAAGATCCTGTTCCGAAACGTCGGCGTTTCTTACACGATCGCGCCGGACGTACAAGGAACGGTGACCGTCAGTCTCAAAAACGTGCCGTTTTCGACGGCCCTGCAAAACGTGCTGAACCAGGTCAATGCGACCTACCGCGTGGAGGGTGGCATCTACTCGATCATCCTGCGCGAAACGATCGCACCGACGACTCAGCCTCAAGACTTGCCTGGGACGACTCGCAGCAACGAGGTGATCCGGCGCATTCCGATTCGCCATGCGGATCCGTTCCTGGTGATGACGCTCCTGAGCGGCAACCAGTCGACGGTGCTCGAGCCTGAGACGACGACCGTGACGAAGACCGGTAGCGGCT